>CAZRCB010000066.1:0-11468 GCA_964598455.1 uncultured Flavobacterium sp. | reverse complement strand
AATCCAAATGTTGAAATTCTACCGATAGAACAATTACCTGACTATGATAATTACTACAATTTAGAGTATAGCACAGAGGGTTTAACTTTTGTATATCGATATAAAAAAATTCTATATAGAAATTTATACAACAATATTGATGTAGAGTTCTTTATTCCTGAGGATAGACAACAACCAATTGAATATAATTTTATTATTCATCCTGATGGAAATATTGAGGATATACAAATGAAGGTTGAGGGTGTTGAGAATGAACTCTTAGATAATGAAATTAGAATGAATTTGAGTTTTGGTGAAATGGTTGAAACCATTCCTCTAAGTTGGATAGAAGACCACGACAATAAACCAATAGAGATCAGTTACATTAAAATAAAAGAAAATATTTACGGTTTTAAATCGCCTGAAAACTATAGATTTAGTAATAAAAAAATAGTTATTGACCCTACACCTGTTAGAAAGTGGGCTACTTTTTATTCAGGAGAACTTAGTTCTACCCATGGGAGAATTACAACAGATAGCTTAGGGTTTGTTTATTTTGACGGAAGCACAACAAGTACTAATAATATTGCTACAACAGGTGCTTACCAAACTACATTTATAGGGACATCGAGTTCTTTTTTAGCAAAGTTAGATGCGGATGGGAATAGAATCTGGGGAACTTATCATCCTGTGAGCAGTCAGGGACTTACTATTGATAATGAATATAATATTGTGGCTTGTGGTTTAACCTCAAATACTATACTTAATTTCACTAATTCTGATTCATATCAACAAGAAAAAAATATAGGGAATGATGGAATCCTTTACAAGTTTAACCATCAGGGAGTTCGCTTATGGGCTACATATTATGGAGGTGAAGGCGGAGATCATTTTCGCGATATTAAAACAGATGCTGACGGTAATATTTATGTAGCTGGAGACTCATATAGCAATAATAATATTACATCTTCAGGAGCTTATCTAGAAACAAGAGATGCTGCTCCTAATTCTGGAAATACAGCTATTCTTATAAAGTTTGATCCGAATGGACATAGAATTTGGGGGACTTATTATTATAAGATAGGATCTCCTTCTCAAAGTCTTTTTAAAACATTAGATCTTGATTCTACAGGAAACTTAGTTCTTTCTGGTGGTGCTAATAATCTGCTGGGTAGCTCACAAATGAATAGATGTATTATTACCTTTAATCCTGATGGATTTTTAATCGATGAGTTTTATTATTTTGATATTTTAGGTGTTTATTATGGAGGAGGTTCAGGTCCCTTAGGTTTTGATTCCAAGATAGTTGGGGAGTTTTTGTATATAGCATTACAAGGAAGTTTAAGCCCTAATTTTCATCATATAGCTAAATATGATCTTGTGCAGAAAGAATTTGTTTGGATCTATGGTGCTGAAGAATTTGCTATTAGAGGTTTTGGTGTTAATTCATTAGGGGAAGCCTTCTATAGTGGAGTTTCTAATGTTTATGACAATAATACTATTGCAACTCCAAATAGCTTTATGCCTATAAAACCAAATGCTTTTAATAAAGTATTTATAGTTAAATTAAACACTGATGGACAAAAAGAATGGGGTACTTATTATGGGGGAGATTATTCAGATGGATATAGTCGTCTAGCTATTGGTTATCAAGATGAAATATATTTATACGGAACAACGAAAAGCGCTCTGGGTATAACTACTCCTAGTGCTTTTCAAGAGGAAAAAGGAATTGAAGATTCAAACGCTTATCTTGTGAGATTCGAAGGTTGCGAAACTGAAGCGGAGATAAATGATTTTGGCAATTTCTGCATAGGTAGTGATTTAGAACTTTCAGCAAATGGAGGAACTAATTATTTCTGGACAGGACCAAATGGTTTTACGAGTACAGAACAAAATCCTGTAATACAGAATGCTAGCATTGATGATCAAGGTTTTTATTCTTGTTTCATTTCAGGTGCACTTACGTGTTACGGTTCATTTATAACTTATATGACAGCTAGTACAGCCACTGATTCTCCCCCAGTACCGCAATTAGAACAATTGCCAACTATAACCGCTTTATGTGAAGTATCTATAACCGATGTTCCTTTGGCAATTGATAGTTGTGGGAACACTCTAACTGCTACTACCAATGATGAATTAGTGTTTAATCAAGAAGGTACCTATGAGGTTACTTGGATATATACTGATATCTCAGGAAATTATGTTTCTCAAATTCAAACTGTCATAATTGAAGGCTTCGGGAATTTATTAAACCCAGATGTTTATTATTTATGTTCTGTAAATGGTCAGGAAGTTACGTTTGATTTGACCTCGATGATCAATCAATTGTTTGATTCGGAAGTCAATCTCTGTTATACTTTTTATGAGTCTTGGGATGAAGCTGACCAAGACATTAATGCCATTGATAATCCTGAAGAATTTATAGATAATCAATACAGAACAATTTATGTTAAAATTTATGATTGTAACAATCAAGTCTGTACTATAATTACCTCTTTCGGCATAGGAATACGGCATGTACCCGTAATTGAAAATTTAGAGAATTTGGTGAGTTGTAAAGGTGAGTATGTTGACTTTTCAATAATTAGAGACTCGATTTTTCAACAACATTCAAGTTCAGACTTTAGTATTAAGTTTTTTGAGAGTGAAACAGATGCGGAGTTAAATGCAAATCATCTTCAAGATAATTATCAAGTTGGCCAAGTTGATACTATTTATGTTCGCATTACAAATAACTTAGATATAGACTGTTACACTATTTCTTCATTTGAATTACAGATTAATGAGCTTCCTATAATAAATAGTATTGCTGATGTCTATGGTATCTGTAATAGGGAACCTATAATAGTTTCTTTAAATCAAAATTTTGATTCGTATGAATGGTCAAATGGAAGTACAGATTCTACTACATCAATATCTCAAGCAGGAACTTACTCCATAACTGTTACTAACAATAATTGTTCTGTAACAAAAACGTTTATAGTTACAGAATCAAATAAAGCAGTAATATCTAATGTAATTATATCTGATTTTACCTTAAATAAAAACAGTATGGAGATTATTGTTGAAGGCATAGGGGATTATGAGTACTCAATAAACGGAGTAGATTACCAAGATAACTCAGTTTTTTCAAATTTAGACAGTGGTTCTTATTTGATTTTTGTTAGAGATAAAAATGGATGTGGAACTGTTAGTCAGTCTACTAATATATTGATGTACCCTAAATATTTCACACCTAACGGAGATGGGATAAATGATTATTGGCAAATAAAACATGCTTTTATTGAGCCTGATATGAAGCTCTCTATTTTTGATCGTTATGGAAAGTTAATTTACTCATTTCAAGGTAGAGATATAGGTTGGGACGGAACCTTAAGCGGGAAGAAATTACCCTCTTCTGATTATTGGTTTTTAATAACAAGACAAAACGGTAAGGAACATCGTGGACATTTTTCATTACTTAGATAATCGCCCTAGATGTAAGTAAATTATATTACTTTTGCACATAACAATTATAATATTTTTCGAATGAATTTCTTTAAAAAAATATTTTCTTCTGAAAAGAAAGAAACCCTTGATAAGGGCTTAGAAAAGTCGAAAACAAGTTTCTTTTCAAAATTATCAAAAGCAGTTGCTGGAAAATCAAAGGTAGATGATGAGGTACTCGACAACCTCGAAGAAGTTTTGGTTTCGTCTGACGTAGGTGTAGAGACTACTCTAAAAGTAATCGAGCGCATCGAAGCACGTGTAGCACGTGATAAATACCTAGGCACAGACGAACTAAACACTATCCTCAGAGAGGAAATCGCATCTTTGCTTTCTGAAACCAACACAGGAGAAGGTGTTGATTTTGATATCCCTAAAGACAAAAAACCTTATGTATTGATGGTTGTCGGCGTCAACGGCGTGGGCAAAACTACTACGATTGGTAAATTGGCGTATCAATTAAATAAAAAAGGATACAAGGTTGTCCTTGGTGCGGCAGATACCTTTAGAGCAGCAGCTATTGACCAACTTCAGGTTTGGGCAGATAGAGTAGGCGTTTCGATCGTAAAACAACAAATGGGAAGTGATCCTGCATCGGTTGCTTTTGACACGTTGCAATCCGCTGTGACTCAAAATGCAGATGTTGTAATCATAGACACTGCTGGACGTTTGCACAATAAAGTAAACTTGATGAATGAGCTTACGAAAGTCAAACGAGTGATGCAAAAGGTGGTTGCTGATGCGCCACACGACGTGTTGCTAGTACTTGATGGTTCAACAGGTCAGAATGCTTTTGAGCAAGCCAAACAATTTACGGCAGCTACAGAGGTTTCGTGTTTGGCAGTGACCAAACTAGACGGAACAGCCAAAGGCGGTGTGGTGATTGGTATTTCGGATCAATTTAAAATTCCTGTGAAGTATATCGGAGTAGGAGAGGGAATAGAAGATTTGCAAGTATTCAACAAAGTGGAATTTGTAGACTCATTCTTCAAGCAGTAATTACCTAAAAATAAACTTCTTTTTTTCTTTATCAAAAACGACAGCTTCACCTTCAAAAAGCTGATCGAAGATACCGCTTTCGGTTAATTCTAAAGGCGTTCCTTTTTGGATTTTTCCGGGAGTCATCACAATAATTTCATCACATAATTCTAAGGCAAAATCTATATCGTGTGTAGAGAATAAAACACATTTCCCCGCATCGTGTGCTAATTTTTGAAGCAATCTGAATATAGATACTTTGTGAAATAAATCTAAGTGCGTGGTGGGTTCGTCCAAGATAATAAGCGCTGTATCTTGTGCCAATGCTCTTGCTATGAGTGCTTTTTGGAATTGACCATCACTGAGTTCAAAGTGTTTTTTATCGGCGAGATCTTCTATCTGTACAAGCTGTATTGCTTCTTCTACTTTTAATTTATCGGTATCTGATAATTCCCCAATCCAGTTGGTATAAGGTTGTCTGCCTAAGGCAATGAGTTGAGAGACAGTCAAGTTGCTCGGAGGTAATTTCTCAGTGAGTACTACACTCATCAGCTGAGCAACTGTTTTTTGAGGAATTTCAAAAATGTTTTTATCGTTTAATAAAACATTGCCGCTTATAGGTTTTTCTACCGTCGTAATGGTTTTGAGCAGTGTTGATTTCCCAATTCCATTAGCTCCGATAAGTGCGGTGAGTTTCCCTTTTTCTAACGAAAAGTTGATGTGCTGAGCTACAATTTTTGTTGTTTTAGAGGTTTTGTACCCAATGCTCAAGTCAGAAATTTTTAAAACAGTTTTTGAAATATCCATAATATCAAAATTACAATTTATCCTTAGCAAAGCCACACTCAAAAAGAGAATTCTTTTGAGAAAGATATAAAGTAAGGCTGTTTTTAGTTAATTATTTTTTGTTAACCGGAATTCCGTAGAGGTCAAATTCTGTGGCATCAGTAATTTCGATAGTTGCAAAATCACCTGTTTTGAGGTAATATTTTGCTGCATCGATCAGTACTTCGTTATCCACGTCAGGGCTGTCAAATTCGGTTCTACCCACAAAGTATTGACCTTCTTTTCTGTCGATAATACAACGGAAAGTTTTGCCAATCTTTTCTTGGTTTAAATCCCACGAAATCTGCGCTTGGATTTCCATGATTTCGTTAGCTCTTTCTTGTTTTACCTCTTGAGGAACGTCGTCTACAAGGTTATAAGCGTGCGTGTTCTCTTCGTGTGAATAAGTGAAACATCCCAAACGTTCAAAACGCATTTCGCGCACCCAATTTTTCAGCAAGTCAAAATCTTCTTGTGTTTCTCCAGGATACCCCACGATAAGTGTAGTTCTGATAGCCATTTCTGGAACTACCTTTCTGAATTCTTTTAGCAAGTTTGTGGTTTTCTCATAAGTAGTTCCTCTTCGCATCGAAGCAAGAACGCTGTCAGAGATATGTTGAAGTGGAATATCGATATAATTACAAATCTTAGGTTCTTTCTTCATAAGTTCCAATACATCCATCGGAAATCCAGTCGGGAAAGCATAGTGCAAACGAATCCATTCGATGCCTTCTACTTTTATTAAATTCTCTAAAAGTTCTGCTAGATTTCTCTTTTTGTAAATATCTAGACCATAATACGTAAGGTCTTGAGCGATCAGGATAAGTTCCTTAACGCCATTTTTAGCCAATAGTTCAGCTTCTTTTACTAGCTTTTCAATAGTTTGAGACTGATGTTTTCCTCTCATAATAGGGATTGCACAAAAACTACACGGGCGGTCACAACCTTCTGAAATCTTCAGATAAGCGTAGTTCTTTGGTGTCGTCGTAAGTCGCTCACCTAAGAGTTCGTGTTTGTAATCTGCTCCTAAAACTTTGAGTAGTTGTGGTAATTCTGAAGTACCGAAATACTGATCCACATCGGGAATTTCTTTAATCAAGTCGGGTTTGTAGCGCTCTGACAAGCAGCCCGTAACAAAAACTTTATCAACCAATCCGCGTTCTTTTTGGTCTACATAATCTAAAATCATATTCACGGATTCTGCCTTAGCATTGTCAATAAATCCACAGGTATTGATTACGATAATATTCCCTTGGTCTTTCCCTTGTGCTTCGTGGGTGACTTCTTTGCCACTAGCGCGAAGTTGTCCCATAAGTACTTCAGAGTCATAGACATTTTTCGAACATCCTAAAGTAACTACGTTGATTTTGTTTTTCTTGATAGATTTGGTTCTCATAGCTTGATTAAAAAAGAGAGCAAAGGTAATGGTTTTTGCAGAATATCAGGAATTTAAAATTGATTAAAGTTTCCTTAAAAGCAAGTACTACAAGTATTACTCTCTAGATTTTTTTATTTAATAGTTATTTGAATGCTACACTATTTGTTTGTACGGATAAAATCAAAGTCCAATTGTTTTTTGACTAAGTCAGTATTTTTGACCTTTACCCAAATTTCATCACCGAGTTGTAGTAGATTTTTAGATACTTCGCCTACTAGTGCGTATTGCTTTTCGTCAAAAGTATAATAATCGTCTTTGATATCGCGTATTTTGACAAGCCCTTCGACTTTATTAGAGATAATCTCCACATAAATTCCCCATTCGGTAACTCCTGAAATTACTCCCAAGAACTCTTCCTCTCTGTGGTCCTGCATATACTTGACTTGCATATATTTGATACTATCGCGTTCAGCGTTTGACGCAAGCATTTCCATTCTAGAGCAATGTTGACTTTTTTGTTCAAATTCATCTTTGTCTACTGATTTTGCTCCGTCGAGGTATTGTTGCAAAAGCCTGTGCGCCATAACATCCGGATAACGTCTAATAGGAGAGGTGAAGTGCGAATAGTGGTCAAATGCCAGTCCGTAGTGTCCTTCAGGGTCTGTAGAATATTTGGCTTTACTCATACTTCTGATGGTAAGCGTATCGACTAAATTCTGCTCTTTTGTGCCTTGAACTTCTTCTAATAGTTTGTTTAATGACTGCGAGATATCCTTTTTTGATTTCAAGTTAATGTTATATCCGAACTTAGAGATAACATTCTGAAGCGCAAACAATTTGTCTAAATCTGGCTCGTCGTGTACTCTGTATATAAAGGTCTTTTTTTGTTTGGCTATAAACTCTGCTACTTTTCGGTTGGCAAGTAGCATAAACTCTTCGATAAGGTGGTTAGAATCCTTTTGTTCTTTAAAATACACCCCGATTGGTTCTGCATTTTCGTCTAGGTTAAACTTCACTTCTACCTTGTCAAACGAAATTGCGCCGTGTTCCATTCTCTTTTTGCGCAGGATTTTTGCTAGCTTGTTTAGCCCTAGTACAGCGTCTATTATAGGTTGGCTTAGTGCATAGCTGTCTCCTGTAGTTGATATCTCTTCAGGTATATTCCCATTGTTGTTTTCGATGATGTGCTGTGCTTCTTCATACGACATTCGTTGGTCAGAATGTGTAACTGTACGCCCAAACCATTGGTTGACGATTTCTGCTTTTTTGTTCAGCTCAAATACAGCAGAGAAGGTATATTTCTCTTCGTTAGGTCTAAGCGAACAAGCGAAGTTCGACAATACTTCTGGCAACATCGGTACGACTCTATCTACTAAATATACAGAAGTAGCTCTGTCATAAGCCTCTTGGTCTAGGACAGTTCCTTCTTGGAGGTAGTGTGAGACATCTGCGATATGAATTCCGATTTGGACGTTGCCATTTTCTAGAACTTCATAAGACAGTGCATCATCAAAATCCTTTGCGTCTTTAGGGTCAATCGTAAAGGTAAGACTAGTTCGCATATCCCTGCGTTTGTCTATTTCTTGTTGTGTGATTGAAGTATCGATCTGATCGGCAAACTCTTCGATTTCTTTTGGGAATTCTGCTGGGAGTCCGTATTCTGCTAGAATGGCGTGTATCTCAGTATTGTGTTCTCCTGGTTTTCCTAAGACTTTTAGGACTCTTCCGAAAGGCGAATCTGCTTTTTTAGGCCAATCTTCAATAGTAACCAAAACCACATCGCCATTTTCAGCACCGCCTATTTTGTCTTTTGGTACAAAAATATCGGTGTACATTTTTGGGTTGGCTGTCGAGACGAACGCAAAGTTTTTTTGGATGTCAATAACCCCAACAAATTCTGTTTTGTATCTGCTGATTACCTCTACTACTTCTGCTTCAGGACGTTTGCCTTTTCTGCGATTATAGATATAGACCTTAACAGTATCCTTGTCAAGTGCGTGATTTAGGTTTTCTGTGGGGATAAAAACATCTTCCTCTAATTGGTCAGAGATAAAATAAGCTGTTTTTCGGGTTGTCATATCAATTTTACCTTCGAGGTAGTCCATAGACATTACTATTTTATATTTACCGATTTCGGTTTCTTCTAGATTTCCTTTTGCTTTGAGTAACTTAAGGTCTTTGATGACTTGGTCTCTACTTTGAGTATCGTTGAGGTCTAGTTGAGCTGCAATTTGTTTATAGTTGTATGATTTTTCAGGATCTTTTGATAGTATTTTTAGAATCTTTTCTGCAAAGCTTTTTTCTTTTTTGCCGAGTCTAAAGTTTTTTTTGTTTTTCATAAGGTATTCATTTATATCTGCATAGATACAAAAATCTAGTCTAATATTTTAACTTTTGCGGCAATAAACGGCAAAAAATAATCTTTAGATAATGTATGCTAAAATGGTTGTTTGTTAATCGGGTAGCAAGCTGATAAGCTAAAAGTGTAATTGTGTGAGGGTTGTTTTCTGGGTAACAGCAAATACTGGAGTGCTGTGAAGGTTTTTATTGTCTTAATCTGTAATCTATTTTGGTCAAAGGTAGTGTATTTGTTCTGAAGTGTCTATTTTATTGAGGAGAATATCTTAAATTAAAAAAGACACCTATGAAGCATAGATGTCTTTTTTTGTTTAGTGTTTGTGGGCTTTTCCTATTGTTTAGCCTCTTCGTTTTCTTCGGCTTTTGCACCGATTCTGTTGATTTTGTACATAGTTGCGAATCTTACTTTTAGTCCGGCAATCTTTAGGTTGTCAGCGCTTGTAAGTCCTTCGTTTTCAACTGTGTTTTTTCTGTTATCGAGCGCTTCATACAATAGTTTAATTTCGTCCCATTGTTCTCTGCTATACTTGTCTTTGTTATCCGATACAGTGTTTACGAAATGGTCATATACGTTGAGGATATTGTCTTTGTTTACCCAAGCAAAACTCATATCATTTTTGACTACTTGTTCTTTGAATAGCGAGCTTCTGATTTCATTTCTGGCTTTTTCGGCTTGCAGTTCGTTTTTGTAATTAATGATGTTTTGTTTGAATTCTTCATATTTTCGAGTAGAAGCATCCATTTTTTCGTCTAGAGCAGCTCTGTCTTCTAGGTTTTTGAGCTCCATTTGCGCTTGTTCTTTTTTCTCAGTGGCATAGCGCTCGATTTCGTCCCATTTTTGTTCGGCATCTGCTGCTGCCACTTGACTTACGGAGTCAATATATGCAGTATAGTCATCAACTGTTGTTTGTATTCTCTGGCTGTCTGAGTTTTTACAAGAGGTCATCGCAATAGCAACTCCTATTATAACAGCA
This sequence comes from uncultured Flavobacterium sp., assembly GCA_964598455.1. GTDB lineage: Bacteria > Bacteroidota > Bacteroidia > Flavobacteriales > Flavobacteriaceae > Flavobacterium. Next base: position 1,484 of record CAZRCB010000066.1, on the reverse strand, counting down.
ATTCGATTTATATTTTTCATGATTTATATTTTTTGATTGTTAATAAAATTTAGCAATGTACTAGCTCCTTTTGGACTTGACTTCTTCGACTGTTTGGTCTAGTTTTGAGGCTAGTTGATTGTATTTATTTTGGACAGAGTCTGCAAGATCAGTCATTCCTGATTTGATAGAATCTTTGATATCACATCCTTTGTCTGCGATTTTCTTTCTGGTTTTAGAACCTTTGTCTGGAGCAAATAATACTCCTAATAATGCTCCTACGGCTATGCCGCTAAGTACGCCTATGGCTACGTTTTTAGATTTCATAATATATAATTTTTGTGGGTTAATTTTTCGTTGAATTGATGTTTCTAGTTAGACTCTTTTTCCTCTGATGAGTCTAAGGATAACAGCGATAACTGCAATGACCAGTAAGAGGTGAATAATTGCCCCAAGATTCAAGGCAAAATATCCTAAGGCCCAAAGTATTATCAAAATCACTGCTATGAGGTATAATAAGTCTGACATAATAAATTGTTTTTAAGGATTAAAATTTGAATACTACATATAAGTTAAATGCACTGTTTTTGGCGTCGGGGAAAGTATAGGCGCTTCCTCCAATTGTTCTCTCCTTACCGATGTTTGCCAAACCGTAGTTGTAGCGCGCACCGATTCCTATTGAGTTAAGATCAAATTCGACACCACCAGAGAGACCGTAATCAAACTTGTTGAAGTCATTGGTGTCTAAGTCAGTTAACGAGTCAAAAGCATCATTACTTGAATCGTTCTTGATGTCCGCACTAATCATATAAGCTACATAGGGTCCGGCTTGTATGCTAAGATTCGGAATTAAGTTCATTCTTAAAAGCAAAGGCACTTCGATATAATCCAATCGGAATTTGGCCGAACCTTCTGCAAAAAAGTTGTCATACTTTAGTTCTGCACCTTTTCGGCTATATAAGAATTCTGGCTGGAAGGACAGGAGTTCGTTAATGGGCATTTCAGCTACAAGTCCTAAATGGAATCCCGTAAGCATATTGTTGTCATCAACATCCTTTGTGTATAGGTTCGTAAAGTTTACACCACCTTTAGCTCCAAAGCTTGAGGTTGACTGTGCGCTTGATAAAGCAAAAGTTGTAATACATAAGGCTGATAATAGTAACTTTTTCATAGTGTAGTTCTTTTTAATTAGGTTATTATTTGAATTGTTTTTAATTTAAAAACTCATCTTGAAATTTTCGGCTAGTTATGTAGCGTAAATCTCTGATTTATGGTTCTAAGACTGCAACGGATTAAAGTCAAATAACTATTGCTTAATTAAGTGTAGAGAAACAAACAGCTAGATGTTTATAAAAGCAATTTGATTAGCTTGCTTGTTTTCTTATAGTTCAAATAACATGCCATAAAAATATTAATAGCATTTATAAGGGTTGTTTTTGTTATTAATAATACCCGTTGGGTGAAATTACTTCAAATCGTCACTTCGAGTGAAATTTCTGTAACGA
>CAZRCB010000065.1:0-11469 GCA_964598455.1 uncultured Flavobacterium sp. | reverse complement strand
AATCTCTGACAAAATTGCAGAACTCGTAGCTCCTGAAAACCTAAGAGCAAAGCTAAAAGTGATTTTCCAAACCGTAGAAAACCTACATATCGCCTGTCCTGAGAATCTTGGTGACTGGTATTTTACGGGAGATTATCCTACTCCTGGAGGTAATAGAGTGGTGAATCAAGCCTTCATCAACTTTTATGAAGGCAGCAACGAAAGAGCATACTAATAATTTAAAAAAAATATGATGCCTGACTGCAGATTGAAGCTATCAGCATCCTTTTGAACTATGAGAGAACACCTGACACAAACCCGAATCAGATATGCTGAAACAGATCAAATGGGTGTGGTTTATCACGGAAATTACGCCATATTTTTTGAAATGGGACGCGTAGAATGGTTGCGCAACACAGGAATATCCTATCGATGGATGGAGGAAAACGGAATTATGCTTCCGGTTGTCTCGCTAACGATGAATTACAAGAAACCTGCGCGTTATGATGAGCTTCTGACTATCAAAACTATCTTTAAGAGTCAAACTTCAGTCAAAATCGAATTTGATTATGAGATTTATAACGAAAAACAAGAATTGCTCACTACGGGCTATTCAATGCTGGTATTTGTGAATAGAGCCACAGGCAAACCGACACTTCCGCCGGAATACCTCACCGAAAAACTGAAACTACACCAACTACTATAACAACCACAACCAAGAAAAAACGGAGGAACTGAACTATCAGACCTCCGTTTTTTATTTTGCTATAACTTATATTTAGTTGCCTCTAAAAACAGGCTTGCGCTTTTCTAGAAAAGCAGTTGTGCCTTCTTTGAAGTCTTCAGTGGCGAAGCATTCTCCGAAAAGTTCAATTTCTGATCGATAACCATTGACACCATCTTCGAAATTCGCGTTGATAGCTTGAATTGCTTTCCCGATTGCCACAGGAGAATTTCTCATAATCTTTGAGGCAATTCCTTTGGCAGTTTCTAATAAATCGGCTTGTGTCGTAACGTGATTCACTAGCCCATAATTCAGTGCGGTTTGGGCGTCAATCATAGAGGCAGTCATTATCAACTCCATTGCCCTACCCTTCCCGATGAGTTGCCCGAGTCGTTGGGTGCCTCCATAACCTGGTATTACGCCGAGTGAAACCTCAGGAAGACCCATTTTGGCATTATCGCTCGCAAGTCTGAAGTGCGAAGCCATTGCCAATTCTAATCCGCCACCTAAGGCAAAACCATTGATACACGCAATTACAGGAGTTTTAAGCTCCTCTACAAAATCAAACAAAACTCGCTGACCTTCTCTTGCAAGAGCTGCTCCTTGTTCGCTAGAGAAATGTGCAAATTCTGAAATATCTGCACCTGCAACAAATGCCTTTTCGCCACTTCCGGTAATGATAATCACGCGTACCTCCGCAGATAAATTCGCTTCTTTAAAAGCCTGGTGTAATTCTAAAATAGTCTCTTTGTTTAAGGCGTTGAGCTTATCAGGACGATTAATCGTAATCGTTTCGATGCTGTTTTCTCTTTGGGTGAGGATGTTGTGATACATAAATAATTAAATTAAATTCTATGGAAATACTTGTTTTTAAATCAGACTACAATTATAATAGAATGCATATTTTGAACTCCAAATATACAAATATATTTTGTTTGTAGTAGATGACCCCTCACTCGCACTGTCAGAGCACTCTTATCTTTTATCAAGCACTAGAGCACAATTACTTAACCCATAATAATAGTTAAAACACCCAATTTTCATACACAAACCTCAATAAACAAAGTATATTTTAGTAGTTTAGTAGCATAACTAAACGACAATTATGGATATAGGCAAATATTACGACATCATTATCAATAAGATAGTCCTCTGGACAGAACAATGAGGGAGATTCTGCCTACTTATCTGTAAATTCTTTATATGGCTCAAATTCAATTTCTTATAATTATGTTTTGGATATTACCGAGAATGATATAACTTTGGACGTAAGTAATTATCCGCAAGGCACATATTCCATTGCTTTAATTGTAAACGGACAAATCCAAGATACAGTAACACTAATCAAACAATAAAAATTACGAGTTATGAAAAATATACTATACCTTTTGTTTTTTATAGCAGTTAGCTATAAAACAACAGCCCAAATAACCTATATTCCCGACCCTATCTTTGAACAGGAACTTATTACTCAAAATATAGATAGTGATGGGATTGTAAATGGACAAATGCTAACAAGTGATGCTTTAACTGTAACTTCATTGACGATTTATGCTGTTATTAATAATGGAGAATACATTTCTGACTTAACAGGAATTGAGGATTTTATAAATTTAGAATCTCTTACCGTTAATGTTACTATGGTAGAAGAACTAAATATCAACACTTTAGTAAATTTGAAATATTTGGATTGTGTGGATAATATGCTCACATCTATTGATGTTTCTAATAACATTTTATTGGAATATCTTGATATTACAAGTCAAGGAGATGTTGAGCCTATAAATGCATTTACGGAAATAGATTTGAGTAATAATCCTAATATTCATACTTTAAATGCTATGGGAGGAATAAACAAAATCAATCTGAATAATGGAAACAACAATTCTAATATGCTTATTAATGTTAGTGCTGGCTATTGGGTAGAGGACGGAGAGTTTTATGGAAATGTTTGTATAGAAGTTGATGATGTTGAACTTGCTCAAAACAATCAGTATCCTTATTCAGAATGGACGATTTATCATTCTGGTAAGACTTATAGCTATGCTGATAATGCTGAAGATTGTTCTTTAAGCACACAATCTTTTACTCAAAACAAAATAAGCATTTATCCTAACCCTATTACAGAAACGCTATATTTTAACCTTAAAAGTGATATTTCTATCGAAAAAGTAATGATTTTTGATAATTTAGGAAGAAAAGTATTCGAGCAAAATAATGTTTCGAATAACATTTCTGTTTCAGAACTACAAAAAGGAAATTATATCTTAAAAATATTCTCTGACAAAGGAATTCAGACAGAAAAGATAATCGTAAAATGAAAGAAGAGCTTCCTGTAACATCGGTTTTATGAAATGCGGAGTTTCTATCAAAGTTTAAACTTTTGTCATTGTTAACCACAAAGCCATTTTTCTTTCGCTATTTTTTTATATTTTAGCAAAAGAAAAATGGCTTTGTTTCGTTTGGTAACAATTGAACGTTTTGTCCTTTTAAGTTCCGCACTTCATAAAGCCGCAAAACGATCCCATTCCCTATCAGAACCTTAGATTTTCGTATCAAAGGAGGCGAAACGCTAAATCAAGTACTAATGCAGCAGCACAACAACCAAAAACCTTCGTAAATGCCTTTGCGAAAAATAGTCACTCAGAAAATCAATACTTGAAGTTCATTCATAATAAAAATTTATTTCCATACTGATATGAGTAGTGCTTTTGCTATTAACACAACAACAAAAAACATACAACCCCTCAGAAAAGTATATTCAAAACAAGCCCTTCTATAATTCAAAGTTTTGTATTCTGTAAGCTTTGTATTACGCAAAACACTGAATAAAAGATTTTTGCACATAGGATTACATCCAAAAATAAACAGTCCAACAGACAATCAAAAAACAATCGTTATTTAACTTCGTTTTCTCACAATCTATCGTATTTTTGCGATTGATTCAACTGAGTTGTTGAGTATAATTTAGATCCCTTAACAGACTGTTACAAACATTTTCTTATGCAACCAAAACTCAAATTCCTTGACCGCTACCTTAGCCTTTGGATTTTCTTAGCGATGGCAGTGGGGATTGCTTTAGGATATATCTTCCCAAATATTTCGGCTATCATTAATTCTTTTTCTATTGGCACTACTAATATTCCACTGGCAATAGGACTGCTCTTGATGATGTATCCACCCTTGGCAAAAGTAAATTACTCATTACTCCCTTTAGCCTTCAAAGACAAGAAGGTACTCTCAATTTCATTGCTTTTAAATTGGGTTATAGGGCCTATACTTATGTTTACACTAGCCGTAATTTTCCTAAAAGACCATCCTGATTATATGGTTGGGCTAATTCTCATCGGACTGGCTAGATGTATTGCTATGGTAATTGTCTGGAATGATCTAGCCAAAGGCAACAGAGAGTATGCAGCCTTACTAATCGCACTAAACAGTATTTTTCAGATATTCACATACAGTTTATTTGTATGGCTGTTTATCAACGTATTACCTCAAAAACTAGGTCTAGGCGAATTTGAGGTTGTTGTGCCGATGCAAGATGTAACCAAAAGTGTATTGATTTATCTAGGAATACCCTTCTTAGCAGGTTTTCTGACACGTTATTATCTAATTCGCAAAAAGGGTGAGACTTGGTATAATCACAAATTCGTACCTAGAATATCTCCGATCACGCTCTATGCCTTGCTTTTCACCATCGTTTTAATGTTTAGCCTCAAAGGAGATAAAATTGTTAACCTACCTTTTGATGTAGTGATGGTGGCGAAACCACTTATCATTTATTTTGTATTGATGTTCTTCGTAAGCTTCTTTGTCAACAAATCGATGAGAATACCTTATGACAAAAACGCCTCTATTGCATTCACTGCTACGGGCAACAACTTCGAACTGGCTATTGCTGTGGCTATTTCAGTATTCGGAATTCATTCTCCACAAGCATTTGTTGGCGTAATTGGTCCGCTAATAGAGGTGCCCGTATTGATATTTTTAGTAAGAATAAGTTTATATCTCAAGCAAAAAATGTATTTAAAATGACAAAGAAGATTCTTGTTCTCTGCACCGGAAATAGCTGTAGAAGTCAAATAGCTGAAGGTTATTTGCGACACTTTTCGAACTCTAAAGCACAGATATTCAGTGCTGGTGTCGAGACGCACGGCGTAAATCCGAAAGCAATCGCAACTATGAAAGATGATGGTATAGACATCTCTACACACACCTCCAACAACATTGATGAGTATCAAAATATCAACTTTGACTTTGTCATCACAGTATGTGACAACGCCAAAGAGCGCTGCCCCTTCTTCCCTACAAATGCACTAAAGCTCCACCATAACTTTCCGGACCCCGCAAAAGCAAAAGGCACACCCGAGGAGATCAACCAAGAATTCCTAAGAGTTAGGCAACAAATAAAAGCCTATTGCAAAGCTTTTGTGGAGGAATATCTCTAGGCAACTTGCTTTTCTGTCCAAATTTTTTCCTAAAAATTGCTTTTTATAAAGCTCTCTATTGACTTTTCTAGTATTTTTGCCAACAAAATCAACTAACCTGTATTTTGGGTGTCAAGTTGAATAGGCTAAACTAAAGGAATCAATTCCTACAACTTCTAAAAACAACCTATATTTTATGGCTTCAGGCATCTTTGCAATCCTTGATGATATCGCAGTACTACTAGACGACGTAGCAGTTATGAGTAAGATCGCAGCTAAGAAAACAGCTGGAATTCTCGGTGACGATTTAGCAGTAAACGCCGAAAAAGCATCTGGATTTGCATCCTCAAGAGAGTTGCCAGTGCTTTGGACCATTACTAAAGCTTCCTTCCTGAACAAACTAATCATCTTGCCACTTGCCTTTTTGTTGAGTGCATTTGTACCTGTGGCAGTAAGCATTATCCTCATTCTAGGGGGAATCTATTTAGCTTACGAAGGAGCTGAGAAGATTTATGAATTTATCTTTCCTCGCCCAAAAGACAATGAGGTCTTGCAAAGTGAAATTCAAAGCGAAGAGGACGTCATCGCTTTCGAGAAGGCGCGCATAAAAAATGCAATACTAACGGATTTTATTCTTTCTGTTGAAATCGTAATCATTGCCTTAGGTAGCGTAGTGGGGAAACCGCTAATCAATCAAATATTGGTGGTTAGTTTCATCGCCGTTCTTGCTACTGCTGGTGTTTACGGAGTTGTGGCACTCATAGTGCGCATGGATGAGGCAGGCTATAAACTCATCAAGCGAAGTAAAAGCGAGAAAAGTATCTCGATGTACATAGGGAAAATCTTGATTTCGGCCCTGCCTAAGGTCATCAGAGGGCTTACAGTCATAGGTACTATTGCTCTTATTCTAGTCTCTGGAGGTATTTTTGTTCACAATATAGACTTCTTTCATCACTTCCTCCCTACTTTCCCTTCTATTCTCAAAGAGTTCATTGTAGGACTTATCATAGGTTGTATCTGTCTTGCTATAGTATTGACAATAAAGAGAATAATACAATTCTCAAAAAAATAAACTATAGAAGTACATTCGCCTAATCTGATGTATAAATTCACTTTAACTACCTGAAATAAAATAATTTAGAAGAAATTATATCCTCTAGGTTTGTATTTAAATAAAATTCCGTAAATTCATTGTCTAAAATGTTCAATTATAAAACAATACGATATGGAAGAGAACAAACCAAAACTAACTAGACAGACTGGAGCGCCTGTCTCGGACAACCAAAACGTACAAACAGCCGGACCACGAGGTCCTATGCTTTTGCAAGATGCTTGGTTCCTCGAAAAGATGGCGAACTTCGACAGAGAAGTAATTCCAGAAAGACGTATGCACGCAAAAGGCTCAGGAGCCTTTGGAACAGTTACAGTTACACACGACATTACACAATATACAAAAGCAGATATATTTAGTACAATAGGGAAAAAAACGCCAATGTTTTGCCGTTTTTCCACTGTTGCTGGTGAAAGAGGTGCAGCTGATGCCGAAAGAGATATCCGAGGTTTTGCGCTAAAGTTTTATACAGACGAGGGTATCTGGGATTTGGTAGGAAACAATACGCCTGTATTTTTCTTTCGCGACCCGATGAAATTCCCTGACCTGAACCACGCTGTCAAAAGAGACCCTAAGACAAACCTCAGAAGCCCCAACAACAATTGGGACTTTTGGACCCTACTCCCAGAATCTTTGCATCAAGTAACCATAACGATGAGTGACAGAGGCATTCCTAAGGGATACAGACATATGCACGGCTTCGGAAGTCACACCTATAGTTTTATCAATAAGGATCATACGAGATACTGGGTTAAGTTTCATTTTATAACTCAACAAGGCATCGAAAACCTATCCGATGAAGAAGCTATGAAAGTTGTTGGAATGGATAGAGAGTCTTCACAAAGAGACCTATTTGAGGCTATTGAAAGAAAGGACTTTCCGAAATGGAAAATGTATATCCAAGTGATGACCGAGGAGCAAGCCAAAACCTATCGCTTCCATCCTTTTGATTTGACTAAAGTATGGTCCAAGAAAGATTATCCGCTCATACCAGTTGGCGAATTCGAACTAAACAGAAACCCGGACAACTATTTCCAAGATGTAGAGCAAGCCGCTTTTAATCCCACGAATATTGTCCCTGGAATCGGATTCTCACCAGACAAAATGTTGCAAGGCAGACTATTTTCGTATGGCGATGCGCAACGCTACAGGCTTGGTGTAAATCATTATCAAATTCCGGTGAACAAACCTACGTGTCCTTACCACGCTTATCACCGTGACGGAGCTATGCGTGTCGATGGAAACTATGGCGGAACCAAACACTACGAACCAAACAGCTATGGCGAATGGCAAGAGCAACCAAATACTAAGGAGCCTCCGCTAGGTCTAAGCGGTGATGCTTATGCACATAACTTCAGAGACGATGATGAGGATTATTTCACACAACCAGGTGACTTATTCCGAATCATAAAAGCAGACGGCAAGGCAGATATATTATTCAAAAATACCGCCAACCAGGTTGGTGGCGCTGATAAGTTCATCCAGATTCGCCATATCAGAAACTGCTATAAAGCAGACCCTGAATACGGAGAAGGCGTCGCAAAAGCACTAGGACTAAGCATGGACGAAGTTAATAACTTTGATATGTCGCCCTATGACAGATGGGCATCAAGGCCTTCAAACAGATAATCCAAGTGCTACAAGCTAACCCAATGACAATCTCTCTCAAGTTAATTGAGAGAGATTTTATTATATATAAACACCTACAAGCCAAAATTTTAAATAATATACAACTATACAAAGCCCTATCGAATCAGAATGATTTATCATCTAACCACAACTAACTAAAGCCCTAAAAAAGCCTATTCCAGATTTATAAACAAATGCCGGCGTAATCCGTTCATAAATACAAAAACTAGACCCCCTTCAAAATCCAATATAAACTAGATTTATTGTATCTTGCTGTCCTATTTAATAATCAAAATTATGAAGGGTACTATAGTGCTAAATTATATCGAAAGTATAATAGAAAATATGCCAAAAACTTGGTTGAGCACCACTACGCACCGTCTAGACATCTATGATGAATCACAGGCTAAAACGGAATTTTTAGAACAGTTTGAAGGCTTGTACCAAAACAACAATTCAGAAACTAAAGCCCTAGAGGAGCTTCCAACAGCTTATGATTATATTCGGCTAGGACATCCATTGTCTTGTGTACTTGAATGGACAGTTGCAAAACTGCAGCAACTTCATCCAGATAATTGTATTAGTTTTTCATCGCAGACAATTCCAATTCTAGCCATACTAAGAAAAAACCTGCTCGAGGGCAGAAATACCCAGATTCTTTATATTGACAAGCTACCCGATTATTTTGACCCTGCTAAACTTAGAGAGGTCTATGCCTATAATTTTACCTTAAAACAAATCGACCAAACCGACACTATCCCTGCATTTGAAGGGAGCACAATCCTAGTTTCTTCACAATCTAAATTCACAACCCATAGGCTTAACCCGAGTGTGGACTTCTATGTTAACCTTTACGGACAACTCGGAAGCCTATTGCTTATTAATGGCGATGCAAACCATGCTTATGTAGCGGACATTCAACACGTCAGAAGAAGAGAAACCATTGCCATGACACCTGCCAATTGTCATATAGCACTGAAGTCACTCCTCTCCCAAGCTCCTATTGAGGGTCAAGACACAGAAGTAAAGGCTAACAAGGCTAAAGTCATAGAAACTATTTGTGAAATCACAGGCACTACAACCAAAGCCTTAGTCGGCTCGAGTGGACTCTCAATTCAATACGCTATTATGATGGGGCTTATTGATGATGCGCTCCTAAACCACCCAGATAAAGACATTAAATTTATAGTTCCCCCTAACTGTTATGGAGGGACAAACGACCAAGCAAGACGTGTGGCTGCGTGTATTGACAAGGTAGAAATCATAGATTTACCCGTAGATGGCGACAATAATATGGTGCAGAGCATTGAGCGAATTTTGACTGAAGTAGCAGTCATAGACGCTATCCCTTACATCATTGCGGAAATCCCAACCAACCCAAGAGTAGAAGTTCCCGATCTGAAAGCACTCAAAGATACGCTCAGCAAAGTGCGTCTTACGGCAAATGGCAAAACAGCAATAGACCCTGTATTTATACTAGACCAAACCTTCTGTCCGAATGTTCAATTCTTAGGTAAGGGAGGAATTCTCTCTTCTGTGCGAACTATTTCTTTTGCTAGTGGCTCTAAATTTCCGAGTGGTGGCAAATGTACTGCAGGATATTGTGTGGGCAATCCAAACACAAACACCTTGATTTCCGCCATTGAAAAACACTTATTACTATGTGATAATGAGGCGACTGCCTTACAGTATGCAATATTAGCAGAACAGATGCCTTCTATGAACAAAAGAATTAGCGATGCCTATAAGAATACGCGAAACTTTGTAAACTTTATTCAAGATGTTTTGCCCGAAGCAAAAATTAACTTTGTTACTGAAGAACTAGCCGCGCAAGGGTTTACGCCATCTGTATTTTCGCTAGACCTTCCGACCAAAGGAGCTAATGCTCAGGAGAAAGAAACCTACAGGCGAGCTCTAAACCATAAACTCATCGAGCGTATGATTACAGAAATTCCTACGGAAAGCAAATACTGCGTAAGTTATGGTCAGCTAAAAGGCTGTTACTGGACAATCCCAGCTACATCTACGCAGAGGACCACCAAAGAGGGAGACAAAGACTATATTGCACGCGTAGCACTAGCACCTGAACTTGATTTAGAGCTACACAAAAAAGTGTTTTTAGATTTCGTGAAAACGCTCAACTAAAGTGACTTACAATTACTTTGACTAGTTGTTTGTAGGAGCTATAGATAAATTACTTATGAAACAAATAACCCCAAGGGTTATACTAATATAATATTAAATGAAAAAGGTCAAATCATTGTCTTTTATTTTATTTCTACTCCTATTGATTTCTTTAAGTCTGTATAGTTGTAATACAGACAACACAGAGGAAATTAATATCGGATATATAGGCCCGCTTTCTGTAAGGGCAACAGACCTAGGAATAGCTCCTTCGAATGCAATGGTACTCGCAGTTGAACAATACAACGCAAATCGATTAGAAGGCGAACCCAAAGTAAACCTTTTCATCGAAGACGATAAATGGAATCCAGAAAATGCTATTCCTGCCTATAAAAAACTACGAAAAGAGCACAACATCAGTATTCTTTTTGTCAGCAATACGGATGCTACCATTAGACTTCAGGACCACATTCTAAAAGACCGAGTAATACTTGTGAATCCATTAAACAATGGCGAATTACTTAGCGCTCTAAACAAAAACACCTTTAAAATCGCCAAATCTACAGAACAAGCCAACGGACTTGTGGCTAATCGAATCGTAGAGTTAGGCCTAAAGAAGATAGCTATACTTCAGTTTCCTAATGATTATATGTCCCGTGCTACTAAAGAGGTAACTAGGATTCTAGACAAATCTGAGGTGACTTCTAAAACAATTATCGTTGGAGCAAATCAAACTACATTCATCGAGGAATTAAGTCAACTCAAAGAAGCCAACTATGACGCCTATGTGTTTTTTGGGTATAAAGAATTTGGTTTTGCGATGAAACAAGCCAGAGAGCTCGGTATTACCGCTCCTTTTTTTGGCTCTACAGTATTGCTTGATCCTGAGTATTACAGCAACTCTGAAGGTGCTATTACAGGAACTATTTTTCCTTTTTTCACACCTAACGACGGTAATTATATTCTAGCTGATGAATTCCTAGTTAAATACGTAAATACATTTGGAGAGAAACCCGCTTCCTTATGGCCGCCGATGCAGGCTTATGACGCTATGAATATCATACTCAGACAACTAAAATCAATCAATACAACTAAGGACAGTAACTTCTCTAACGTCCTTTTCTTGGTGTTTCAATAGCTCAATAAGGCTGTCTTTCATATCAAACTGATTGAAAATTTTCGTCAACTTTAGTGCAAACATACCCACACTAATATTTGAGGATTTTAGCCAAGGTTCAAGGTTGTTTATAGTTTCTATCTCGAAATTCATCAAGGTCTCTATCAACAAAAATTGTTGCCATTCGGACAAAGGTTCTTTTAGGTCATCTAAAAAAGATAGTCCATTGAACCTAAACAAATGCACCAAATACAGCTGAGTCTCTTTGCGGACCTCTTCATTCGGGTGGTTTATGAATTCAGCGATTATTTCTTGAGCTTCATATACCTCAAAACGCCTTAGTTCGCTAATTGCC
>CAZRCB010000064.1:0-11688 GCA_964598455.1 uncultured Flavobacterium sp. | reverse complement strand
GTCATCGGGCTTATATGCTGGGCAGATGGCGTTCAGGCTTTACAGGGAATCAATAATATGGATGCCATTGCTAAAGCACTTCGCGGATGGGTATTACCGTATTCAGTCCCGATTATGCGAAAGGAACTCTTTATCGAAAATGGACTCAACCCTAGTTATCAGAATCGTTTTAGCATCATGGCTAACCTGATTTCAGATCTAGAAACTAAAATAAAATAAATTTTAAGTCCAACCACTACTTTTCCTATACAAATCAAAAATAAACTATATATTTGATACTAATATAACATCAAATTTATGGTTTATGCTAATTAAAGTCTTTGGAAGTGCTGTTTTTGGTGTAGATGCGACAACAATCACCGTTGAAGTAAATATTGATACTGGTGTTGGCTACCACTTGGTAGGTCTGCCTGACAATGCCGTTAGAGAAAGCAGTTATAGGATTGCTGCTGCACTTAAGAATATTGGCTATGTGCTACCAGGCAAAAAAATCATCATCAACATGGCTCCTGCCGACTTGCGTAAAGAAGGCTCTTCATACGACCTTACTTTTGCAATAGGCATTCTCGCCGCATCATCTCAAATCAAAAGCGATGAGATAAGCAACTACATAATTATGGGAGAACTCTCCTTAGACGGCACATTACAACCCATTAAAGGCGCTTTACCTATAGCTATAAAAGCCCAAGAAGAAGGCTTTAAAGGTTTCTTCTTACCTATACAAAATGTCAAAGAAGCTGCTGTAGTAAAAGGACTTGACGTTTATGGTGTGGAGAGCATCAAGGAGGTTATAGATTTTTTTGAGGGCAAAGGCACTTTACAACCAACTGTCATCAACGCAAGAGAAGAGTTCAAAAATGAAGTAGACTTCCCGGATTTTGATTTCTCTGACGTCAAAGGGCAAGAGAGCATCAAACGATGTATGGAGATTGCAGCCGCTGGTGGGCATAACATTATCCTTATAGGACCACCCGGATCTGGTAAAACCATGTTGGCAAAACGACTACCAGGCATCCTGCCACCGATGACTCTAAGGGAAGCTTTGGAAACAACAAAAATTCACAGCGTTGCAGGAAAAATTAAAGAGACAGGCTTGATGAGTCAACGTCCCTTTAGGAACCCTCATCATTCAGCTTCTGCTGCTTCACTCGTGGGAGGAGGAAGTTATCCGCAACCCGGTGAAATTTCATTGGCTCATAATGGTGTATTATTCTTAGATGAATTACCAGAATTTGAACGAAAAGTATTGGAAGTATTGCGCCAGCCGTTAGAGGATAGAGAAGTTACTATTTCTAGAGCTCGTTTTACCATTACTTATCCATCGTCGTTTATGTTAGTGGCAAGTATGAATCCAAGTCCAAGCGGATACTTTAATGATGGGATGAATCCAACTTCAGCAATGGAAATGCAGCGATATATGGGAAAAATCTCAGGTCCGCTGCTAGACCGAATAGATATTCATATTGAAGTCACGCCAGTGCCTTTTGAGAAATTATCTATGGAAGAAAAGCCCGAAAGCAGCCTATCAATCAGAGAAAGAGTTATCAAAGCAAGAGACATTCAAACAAGGCGTTTTGAAGAGAACCCTAATTTACATTATAACGCTCAGATGAGTTCGAAGCAAATCCGTGAATATTGTCTGCTTGATGAAGTTTCTAAAAACCTACTAAAAACAGCAATGGACCGATTGGGCTTGTCAGCTCGCGCATATGATCGAATCTTAAAAGTAGCACGTACGATTGCGGATCTTGAAGGCAACGAAAATATTCAACCTTATCATATTTCTGAAGCCATTCAATACAGAAGTTTAGATAGAGCAGGTTGGATGAATCAATAAAACATTATTACTATAAATACATAAAGCCTTGATTTCTCAAGGCTTTATGTGTAAGATATTCTCAGTAACAACTACTTTACGATAGTCATTTCGTTGATTAAGTGTTTTGCATCAGCATACTTGTCAATTACGAAAAGTACGTATCTGATATCCACGTTGATTGTTCTTTGCAGTTTAGGGTCAAAGATAACGTCTCCCGCCATAGCTTCAATATTTCCGTCAAAAGCAAGTCCGATGAGTTCTCCATTGCCGTTAAGTACTGGTGAACCTGAGTTTCCACCAGTAATATCATTATCTGTTAAAAAGTTTACTGATAGCTCCCCATATTCATTAGCATAATCTCCGTAGTCTTTTGATTCATACAGTTCAATCAGTTTTGAAGGAGCATTAAACTCATCATCCATCGGGTTATGCTTCTCGATAGTACCTTTTAGTGTAGTATAGTAATTTCCTTTTGCATCATTCTTACGAGTTGCGTGTGCTGGAAGTGTTACTACTTTTCCGTAAGTCAATCTCAGGGTGCTGTTCGCATCCGGGTATTGAATATTGTTTAGACCTGATTCTCTAAGACCTTTTACTAATAACCTAAATGCTTTTGCAAACTTCTCATCAAGCGCAGTCTCATCTTCAGATTTTGCTCTATATCGAATCAACAAATCATTTGACAGTTTAAATAGTTCGTCACTAGTAATTTGCTCAGGATTTGGGTTACTCAAGAATTTCTCTACACTTTCTTCTGAAGCAAAGATACTGTTGCTAACGGCGTTATTGATATATTTAGAGAAATTTCCGCCATTTTTTTCTTTAAGTTCAGCCACATAAGGAGCTATATTATCTCCACCTTTGTTTGCGTATAAGTTCAATTCAGCTATCAACACATCTGTCTCTAAGTTTGTGTTTAATGTGCTGTACATCTCCTGGATAGCTTCTTTCAGAGCAGGATGTAGTTCTTTGCGTTTTGCTTCATTAGCACTGATATAATTCAACATCTGAGCGCCCAATCGATACGGAAGTATTGAATATGAACTAGCTCTTAGCAAGCTTAATAGGTAATTGTTATGTCTTGCGTTTAGGTTAGTTTTTGAATAGTATTCATTGATATCTGCAATAACGTTTCCGTATTGTGCTTTATTAGCTCTTTTATTTGCCCATTTATTGAATTTCTCCTCAGCTACTGCTTTTGTTTTAGCTGTTTTATGAGCTGTAAGCGCATCTATCATACCTTGTCTATTCTTCCAATAGTTTGCAATTTGAGCATACAAAGATGCATAATCAAGTTTTACTTTTGGATCAGATTCCATATGTTTCTTCAATACATCCATCGCAGTTTTCGAGCCTTCTACCCAAGCTGGATAAGCAAACTTTACGTTTTGCTCAATTCCGCCTGCTGGCATCCAACGGTTTGTTCTACCAGGATAACCTAGAATCATAGCATAATCACCTTCTTTTATTCCTTTTAGAGAAACTGGCAGGTGGTGTTTTGGGTGCATTGGAACGTTGTCCTCTGAGTATTTAGCAGGATGTCCATCTTTGTCGGTGTAAACTCTAAACAAAGAGAAGTCTCCTGTATGGCGTGGCCATTCCCAGTTGTCAGTATCACCACCAAAGCGTCCGATCATATCTGGCGGCGTTCCTACTAGACGAACATCTTCGTAGTCTTGATATACAAAATAATAGTATTCATTCCCTTGGAAAAACGGACGAACAGAAACTGTATATCTTCCGCCTTCGTCATTCTCTGCCTGAATTCTAGCTATTTCTTGGTTGATTACTTTTTCTCTTTCACGCTCTGTCATAGAATCATTTACTAACGAGAGAATCCTTTTGGTGACATCATCCATTCGTACGAAAAAACGTACTGAAATACTTTTAGGAGCTAGTTCGTCTTTTCTATCTTTTGCCCAGAATCCGTGTGTCAAGTAGTCATTTTCAGGTGTAGAGAGCTCAGCAATTTTGTCATATCCACAGTGGTGGTTAGTCAGGATAAGCCCATCTTTTGAGATGATTTCGGCCGTACATCCTCCGTCAAATTGAACGATAGCGTCTTTCAAGCTACTGTTGTTGATACTATAAATTTCTTCGGCAGTGAGCTTTAAGCCCATCTTTTCCATGTCCTTAATGTTTTTTCCGATAAACATCAAGAACCACATTCCTTCATCTGCTTTTGACTGAAAAGGAGTCAAGAACAACAAGGTCAATAGTAATGTTAGTGATTTTTTCATTTTAATTTTAGTTGATTTAAGTACAATAATAGTCTGATTTGGGTTGTATTTGTTACAGATTAAGTAATTTTTAACTTTTTGGCTCACGAGAATTATACAGTCTGTCGTTGACGTATTCTACCTTTGTTTTGCCGTGTGGGAGGGACTTGCCTTCTTCATCAAGGTTTACCATAATGATTTGGTCAACAGTAATAATGGTTTCGTGAGTCATTTTGTTGCGAACTTCACTACGAAGCGTAACAGACGAAGTTCCGAACTTTACGACCTCCATACCAATCTCAACGATATCGCCTTGTTTGGCAGAAGCCATAAAATTGATTTCAGACATAAATTTGGTTACCACTCGTGGGTTTTCTAATTGTACGATAGTGTATAAAGCCGCTTCTTCGTCTATCCAAGCGAATAACCTACCTCCGAAAAGCGTTCCGTTGGCGTTTAGATCTTCTGGTTTGACCCATTTTCTAGTATGAAATCTCATCTTTTATTAAGGATTTTTAGAATTAGGAATTAATAATTTAGGATTGAGTACACATCATATTGAGTTATTTTCTGTCTTCCTTTTAGGAAATCTAATTCCATCAAGAAATTGATATGCACTATATTTCCGCCTAATTTCTCAACTAATTCAGTTACTGCTTTTATAGTTCCTCCGGTAGCCAACACATCATCGTGAATCAAAACATTTTCGCCTTTTTGAATGGCATCCGTATGAATTTCCAAACTATCCGTTCCGTATTCTAATTCGTACGAGGCAGAAAGCGTATCAAACGGAAGTTTCCCTTTTTTTCTCACCGGAACGAAACCAGTATTTAATTCTTGAGCTAGCAAAATCCCAAAGAAAAAACCTCTACTCTCCACTCCTATTACTTTGTCAATTTTGGTATTTGGAAGGCTTTCAATAAATCTTTTGATGACTTCTTTTCGTGCTTCAGCATCATTCAACAAAGGCGTAATATCTTTAAAAACAATTCCTTCTTTCGGAAAATCGGGTATGTCACGGATGTAAGATTGGATGTTCATCGCTATTCTATTTTAATTTTTACTCATTTCTATGAGTTTCTGTATTTTTTCCTGCATTAATTTCTGATAGAGCTTTTCCATTTCATAAGGTCGTAAACCCACATTTATTCTTCTCTGGTCTAAATTTTCATAATCATCAATATATTCAGGAGTTAAATTAGAATAAATTCCATAAGTAAAAACTCCATTTCGTCTATCGTGACTATCAATCAGAGAAGCATATAATGTTACAGGAGCTCTACCGCATCTTACATACTCCAAAAACAACGGTTTAAAGTATTCAATATCTTTGATATGAAAAGCAAAAACATCAGGATGGACAGTTTTCTCATCAATATTATAATTTCCAATTATCTGCTCATTCGGATAACCGTATTCTGCTAAAATCTCTTTAAATCTCTTTTCATTATAATCATCTACCTTTCTCATTTCCTCGTCATATTGACTCTTATCTTGACGAACTCTTTGGTCTTCTCTAATCATTTCTGCCAATTCATTCCTTAAATCAAGATTTAATTTTGAATACCATTCATTATAGATTTTTTGTGATTTTTGCTTTAATGCTGCCCAACCTTCTATTTTTGTTATTCCCTCATATTCGGGATTATCTTCAAAGTATGAAATATGAATTCCTTTTGTGAAAGCCAATTCAACATAATATAAAACCTCTTCATACTTCCCTTGTTTTAAAGATAGTTCCGCTAAAACTGGAATTTCATAAACTGAAGGTTGATTCAGTAATTCACAGTTTTTCTCTGCTTGTTTCAGTAAATCGTATGCTTTATCTAAATCATCTTGTAAATAACTGATTTCTGCCTGATAGACCAATTGATAATAGTCTTTAATATAATCGCAATTACAATCATCTGTTTGTGAATACAGGTTGGTCGAAATCAGCAATAATAAAACGATTTTTGTCATAAACTCTAAAACCCTGAAGTCACTTTATCAATTTTAGCAATCGTAAAATCTAAATCGTCATAGGACAAAGCATCGGTTATAAACCAGGTTTCATACGATGACGGAGCAATATAAACCCCTTCTTTGAGCAATCCGTGGAAGAAATCTTTAAAACGCTGGGTATCTCCGTAACCTGCGGTTTTAAAATCATAAATCTCACGAGAGTCAAAGAAAACCGAAATCATCGAACCAACTCTATTTATTGTAAAATCAATATTGTTTTTAGTCAATACTTCACGGATTCCTTTTTCTAAATATGCTGTTTTTTCGTCTAAACGTTTGAAGACTTCTTGGTCGTTGTTCAATGCTTTTAGCATTTCAAGTCCTGCTGCCATTGCTAATGGATTTCCTGACAACGTTCCAGCTTGATAAACAGGTCCGAGCGGAGCAAGGCAATTCATAATTTCGTTTCGAGCTGCAAAAGCTCCTACAGGAAGACCTCCTCCGATTACTTTTCCGAAACAAACAATATCCGCATTGATTCCGAATAATTCTTGTGCTCCACCTTTTGCCAAACGAAAACCGGTCATTACTTCGTCAAAAATCAAAAGAGAACCGTTTTGATTACAAATTTCTCTCAATCCTTCCAAAAATCCGCTTTGAGGAGGAACGCAACCCATATTTCCTGCTACGGGTTCGATGATAATAGCAGCGATTTCACCATTATTTTCGTCAAATAATCTTTGTACACTTTCTAATGAATTATAATCCGCTAGCAAAGTGTCTTTTGCTGCTCCTTGAGTAACTCCTGCACTATTCGGCACTCCAAAAGTCGATGCTCCACTTCCTGCCGCAATCAAAAATGCATCCGAATGTCCGTGGTAGCAACCCGAAAATTTGATGATTTTCTCTCTTTTGGTAAATCCTCTTGCCAAACGAACGGCACTCATACAAGCTTCTGTTCCTGAATTCACAAAGCGAATTTTATCAATATTCGGAACCATTGAGACGGCTAGTTTTGCTATCTCAGTTTCGATTGCTGTAGGCGCCCCGAAAGAAGTTCCTAGTTTTGCTTTTTCGATTACAGCTTCAATAACGGGTGGATAGGCGTGACCTAAGATCATTGGCCCCCAAGAATTGATATAGTCAATCAAACGATTGTCATCCTCATCATAAAGATAAGCTCCTTTAGCTCTTTTAATAAAAATAGGTGTTCCGCCAACTGAGCCAAAAGCTCTAACAGGAGAATTCACCCCTCCAGGAATATATTTTTGCGCTTCTTTAAAAAGGGCACTACTTCTTTGGTATGTTGTCATGGTATATATACTTCTGTTATTGAATTAGGATTGTAGAAGCTTAAAAGAGTATTTGGGTTTAGAGTTTATTTGGCATCTAATTCCTACAAATATATGAAAAACAAGACAAGTGCAATTCAAAAAAAAATCCAAACTTATTAGGTTTGGATTTTTTGATTATTGAATTAAGCTTGTCCAGCTGGACCAAAATTAAGAGGTATGGCTGGTTGCTCTGTATCTTTAATTTCTCCGTGCGTATTTTCGAATCGCTGTACATTTTCTGCCAAAGCCTTTAGAAGGCGTTTGGTGTGTTGTGGCGTCAAGATAACTCTCGACTTCACTCTTGCCTTAGGCGATCCTGGCATAATACTCACAAAGTCAACAATGAATTCTGAGGCAGAATGATTGATAATTGCTAAGTTCGAATAAACTCCGTCAGCAGTTTTCTCATCTATCTCAATATTGATTTGTTGTTGTTTGATATCACTCATGATCTGTTGCTTTTAGATATTTTTGGAAGCCGTAAGCTCGTCAAATTCGTCCTTTGAGCCTACGATGAAATTATCGTATTGTCTCATACCCGTTCCTGCAGGAATTCTATGTCCAACAATAACGTTTTCTTTCAGTCCTTGAAGTGTATCAATCTTACCAGCTACTGCAGCTTCGTTCAATACTTTTGTTGTCTCCTGGAAGGAAGCAGCAGAAATAAATGATTTGGTCTGTAGCGATGCTCTAGTAATACCCTGAAGGATTGGCGTTGCTGTTGCAGGTATAATATCTCTTGCTACTACTTCGTTTTTATCGTTGCGTTTTAGCAATGAGTTTTCGTCACGTAATACTCTAGAAGAGATTATTTGTCCTGGTTTTAGGTTTTCTGAATCCCCAGCATCTTCAACCACTTTCATTCCGTATAGTTTATCATTTTCAACGATAAAATCTTTGGTATGTGCTAGTTGATCTTCTAAGAATAGGGTATCTCCTGGATCAAGAATTTGTACTTTACGCATCATCTGACGTATAATCACCTCAAAGTGTTTGTCATTGATCTTTACACCTTGTAGACGATACACATCCTGAATTTCGTTTACCAAATATTGTTGAACAGCACTTGGACCTTGAATTCTTAGGATATCTTCTGGAGTAATAGCTCCGTCAGACAACGACATTCCGGCTCTTACATAGTCATTTTCTTGTACAAGAATTTGGTTAGATAATTTCACCAAATATTTCTTGATTTCACCAAAACGCGATTCGATAATGATTTCTCTATTACCACGTTTGATTTTTCCGAAAGAAACAACTCCGTCAATTTCTGAAACCACTGCAGGGTTTGATGGATTACGCGCCTCAAGTAGTTCGGTAATTCTTGGTAAACCTCCTGTGATATCCCCTGTTTTAGCAGAGCGTCTCGGGATTTTAACTAGAATCTTACCTGCCTTAATCTTCTCACCATCATTAACCATAAGGTGGGCTCCAACTGGTAGGTTATACGAACGTGTTTGTTCGCCATCTTTACCATAAATATGTAGCGTTGGGATAAGCTTTTTGTTTCTTGCCTCAGAAATTACTTTCTCTTGGAAGCCTGTCTGCTCATCAATCTCAACTTGGAAACTTTGCCCTTGCTCAATGTCTTCATACTCTACTTTTCCGGTGTATTCTGAGATGATAACTCCGTTATATGGGTCCCATTTACAGATTATTGTTCCTTTGTCTACTACTTCACCTTCTTTTACGAAAATTGTTGATCCGTATGGAATGTGGTGTGTGTTTAGGACAATCCCAGTATTTACATCTACTAATTTCAACTCTGTTGAACGAGAGATTACAATGTCTATTGCTTTACCTTCGCTATCTTCACCTTTTACGGTTCTAAGTTCTTCCATTTCAAGACGACCTTTGAACTTCGTAACGATGCTTGATTCTTCAGAGATTCCACCAGCAACCCCTCCTACGTGGAACGTACGAAGTGTAAGCTGTGTACCTGGTTCTCCGATGGACTGTGCTGCAACTACACCAACTGCCTCACCAATCTGAGACATTTTTCCAGTAGCTAAGTTACGTCCGTAACACTTAGCACATATTCCTTTTAGCGATTCGCAAGTAAGCGCAGAACGCACATCGATTCTCTCTAGTGGCGAAGCAGCAATTGCTTTTAGGTGTTTCTCTAAAATCAACTCTCCTTCTGAAACTATTATTTCTGAAGTAAGTGGGTTAATAACATCATTTAATGCTACTCTACCTACTACTCTATCTCCAAGAGATTCTACAACCTCTTCGTTCTTCTTAAGCGCAGCTACTTCAACACCTCTTAGTGCTCCACAATCTTCTTCGTTGATAATAACATCTTGAGCAACATCGTGCAGCCTTCTAGTAAGGTATCCAGCATCCGCCGTCTTAAGAGCAGTATCCGCAAGACCTTTACGGGCTCCGTGCGTAGAAATAAAGTATTCTAGAATTGAAAGTCCTTCTTTAAAGTTCGAAAGAATCGGGTTTTCAATAATCTCTCCACCTCCAGCAGTTGATTTTTTAGGTTTAGCCATCAAACCACGCATACCAGTAAGCTGGCGAATCTGTTCTTTAGATCCCCTTGCTCCTGAATCCAACATCATATATACTGAGTTAAAACCTTGTTGATCTTCTCTGATGTTTTTCATTGCATATTCAGTAAGCAATGCGTTTGTTGATGTCCAAACGTCAATAACTTGGTTGTATCTTTCATTATTAGTGATAAGTCCCATGTTATAGTTTGCCGTAATTGCCTCAACCTGTTGGTTAGCATCAACAATAAGCTCTCCTTTTTTCTCAGGGACAATAATATCACCTAAGCTAAACGAAAGACCTCCTTTGAATGCAAACTTATACCCCATATCCTTAATTTCATCTAGGAATGCTGAAGTTGTTGGTACATCCGTTACAGCTAATATTTTTCCAATAATATCACGTAGTGATTTCTTGTTCAATACCTCATTCACATATCCAGCTTGCTCAGGCACTACTTCGTTAAATAGAACTCTACCCGCTGTTGTTGGGATGATTTTATATACTAATTCACCTTCTTCGTTGAAATCTTTTGCTCTGATTTTGATAGTAGCATTCAACTCCAATTTCCCTTCATTAAGAGCAATATTCACCTCTTGTGCTGAATAGAAAGTCAATCCTTCTCCTAAAACTTTATATTTTTCGGTAGATTTTCTTTCTTTAGTCATATAATACAACCCTAAAACCATATCCTGAGAAGGTACCGTGATAGGCGCTCCATTGGCAGGGTTAAGGATATTATGTGATGCAAGCATAAGAATTTGTGCTTCTAAGATTGCTTCAGGCCCTAGTGGTAAATGCACAGCCATCTGGTCACCATCGAAATCCGCGTTAAAAGCCGTACATACTAATGGGTGTAGCTGGATAGCTTTACCTTCAATAAGCTTAGGCTGGAAGGCTTGAATTCCTAGTCTGTGAAGCGTAGGAGCACGGTTAAGCAATACAGGGTGTCCTTTGATAACATTTTCAAGAATATCCCAAACTACAGGTTCTTTTCTATCAATAATTTTCTTAGCTGACTTAACTGTTTTTACGATTCCTCTTTCGATGAGTTTACGTATAACAAATGGTTTGTATAATTCGGCAGCCATATCCTTAGGGATACCACATTCGAATAATTTAAGTTCAGGTCCGACAACAATTACTGAACGCGCTGAATAGTCAACACGTTTTCCTAATAGGTTTTGACGGAAACGCCCTTGTTTACCTTTTAATGAATCAGATAGCGACTTAAGTGGTCTATTAGATTCAGTTTTAACAGCCGATGCCTTACGTGTGTTGTCAAAAAGTGAATCTACTGACTCTTGTAACATACGTTTTTCGTTACGCAAAATAACCTCAGGAGCTTTAATCTCCATAAGTCTCTTAAGACGGTTATTTCTGATGATCACTCTACGGTATAAATCGTTTAGATCTGATGTTGCAAAACGGCCTCCATCTAGCGGTACTAGCGGACGTAATTCAGGTGGAATAACCGGAATTACTTTTAATATCATCCATTCTGGCAGATTTTGTCTGTTCAGGTTTGCTTCTCTAAAAGCTTCAACGATATTAAGGCGCTTTAAGGCTTCTGTTTTTCGTTGCTTAGATGTTTCAGTATTGGCAGCATGGCGTAAATCATACGAAAGCTGATCAAGGTCTGTTCTTGCAAGTAAATCCATGATACACTCCGCACCCATCTTAGCGATAAACTTATTTGGGTCGTCGTCATCAAGGTATAAGTTTTCCATTGGAAGTGTATCTAGAATATTTAGATACTCTTCTTCTGTTAAGAAATCTAGTCTGTTTAGGTCTGATCCGTCAATATTCTTAGCTATTCCGGCTTGAATTACTACGTATCTTTCGTAATAAATTATCATATCAAGCTTCTTTGAAG
>CAZRCB010000063.1:0-11811 GCA_964598455.1 uncultured Flavobacterium sp. | reverse complement strand
GTCTAGCTGCATAATTTCATCCATAATCACCTTCTGCTGGTCTCCTACTCTTAGTGCTTCATCGTAGGTTTTATCGTCTGAGAAAGTAACCATGCTATACAAAGGCAGCCATAAGTCTGGGTGATTAGCAGAGAAGTGTTTTTCGATTTTCTTGCGCAATAGGAAACTTTCATCGGCAGTGTCTGAGCTCATTTCCATAAAATTCCTAAACGATAACTCAGCTATGGCATCTGCATTAGGTTTTCGTTCTTTTTCGTATTCCTTGAAAACGCTCAACCAATCGTCGCCGTACTTCTTCATCATTTGGTTGAGTATAGTTACATCCTCAAAACCTGCATTCATCCCTTGTCCGTAAAATGGAACAATTGCGTGGGAGGCATCTCCTATTAGCGCTACCTTGTCTTTGTATGTCCAAGGGAAGCACTTAACCGTTACCAGATAACTAGTAGGGTTTTTAAAGAAATCCTCTAATAGATTTGGCATTATCTCAACTGCATCAGGGAATTTATTTTTGAAAAATGCCACTACGTCTTGTTTGGCCTGCAACTTCTCAAAAGAGTTTTCTCCTTCAAAAGGCATAAACAAGATTGCATTAAAACTTCCGTCTAGATTAGGTAAAGCAGACAACATATAATTTCCTCTTGGCCAAATATGCAACGAATTCTTGTCGATTACATAATCCTTATCTTTAGCAGGAGGAATACTGAGTTCTTTGTAGCCAATAGACAGGAACTCTTGTGAGTAATTAAACATATTCTGTCGTTGCATCTTATGCCTAATTCTAGAGAACGCACCATCTGCTCCGAAAACCAGATCGTATTGATGATTTTGGTATGGACCGCCCTCTTTCTCTCCGATATGAAGCGTGGCTGTGTCAAGGGATATGTCCCAAACTTTCTGATTAAATAAGAACTCTACGCCAAAACCCTCTGCTAAATCTATCATCTTTCGGTTTAGAACACCTCTTGAGATTGAATATATTGCCTCACCTTCTTTGCCGTAATATTGGAAGTTGACTTTTTCTTCACCTATGTGTATAGCTCTTTTTTCCATCGGAACAGCTATTTTTTTGATTTCTTCTGCTATTCCGATGTTTTCTAGCGCCTTCCATCCACGATTTGACATCGCAAGATTTATAGATCTTCCGGAGAACTTTATGGTTCTAATATCTGGACTTCTATCATAGACTGATATGTTGTGTCCTGACTTTCTTAGGTATATTGCTAATAGCGTCCCGACTAGACCTGAACCTACAATTGCAATCTTTTTTGATTTCTGCATTTACTTCTAAAAATGGATAGTGAGCAAATATACTTATTTTTATGGTTTAGGAATGTTAGTTGGTTGCCAATATATTCAGAATTGATTTCTATGAGCAAGCTATATAAACAACAAAAGAGACTTTAAAAGCCTCTTTTGTTACATTATTAACCACTCTATTTTTACTAGTCAAGCATAAAGATATACCCTAGACTAATACTCGTAATAAAATCATTTGCTTTATTCTCGGTATATACATTTGGATTTGGCCTTAGTCCATCTACCCAATCAGAGAAGAAATATTGACCTCTAGCTTCTATGAAAATATCACTACTTTGTGACACCTTATATCTTGCACCCAAGCCTCCAACTATTGAGAATGTTGTTCCTCCCTCATTTGTAAATCCATCTTGATACTTTGTAGGTGTTGTAAACGGGCTACCCATCTTTCCAAGATCAGATTTCACCTCCGGGGTATAAAAATTCACTTGTCCTCCCATACTTACATATGGAGTAATCGACCCTGGGCTGTAATTAAAAGACACCAAGTCTAGAGGAAACCACACGAGTTCTGCTCCAAGATTTACTATTGATGTAGATCCATTCATCGCTTTAAGCTGTTTTGAGAAAACAGAGTTGTTACCAACATACTTACCGTGGTGTTTAAAACTAGCACTGGTATATGATAACTCCGCTTTAACCTTAAAGTGATCCGTGAAATAACCACCTCTGTTATAAGAGAAATCCATAAAATAGATCAATCCTGCATTAAATCCAGTATTTCCGGTAGTAGATTTAAAATCCCCACTTTCACCATAGTCAGATTGAAAAGAAACAAGTCCTGCAGTGAAGCCTAACTCGTGATTAATTGTCGATCGAAAATACTGTGAATATGACAGTGTCAGACACCCAATCACAAGTATTACTGATAATATGAGCCTTTTTTTCATAACTGAATTAGCTTTTTAAATCTTTTTAACATGGCAAATATATAGAAAAACATCAATAACTTTTAATAAATCACTAAATTTTAATTTATAGGTAAAGATTTTATTATAAAACCCCGCAATCAAAACCCTGTTTTAAAAACAAATACCTTATATAATCACAAAATTCCTCACTAAAAACACAATATACGACTATCTAAACCGTATATTTGTTAATTAAATCACTTCAATTATGAAAAAAACCATCTCTGAATTCATGCAAGAGGTCTCTAAGAAAAACCCTAATGAACCAGAATTTATTCAAGCAGTTCAAGAAGTTGCAGAGACAGTATTCCCTTTTATAGAAGGAAGTAGTATTTATGAAGGCAAAAATATCCTTTTACGGATGATTGAGCCAGAAAGAACCATAATTTTCAGGGTTAGCTGGGTAGATGATAAAGGAGAAATTCAGGTAAACAGAGGATACAGGATTCAGATGAATTCTGCTATTGGCCCATACAAGGGCGGTCTCCGCTTCCATCCATCCGTTAATTTGAGTATTCTTAAATTTCTTGCTTTCGAGCAAACTTTCAAAAATGCGCTCACTACCTTACCTATGGGTGGCGCAAAAGGAGGCTCAGATTTTAATCCTAAAGGAAAGTCAGATGGTGAAATCATGCGCTTTTGTCATGCCTTTATGAGTGAATTATATAAATACATAGGTCCAAACACAGATGTACCTGCAGGAGACATAGGTGTAGGAGCACGCGAGATTGGCTATATGTTTGGAATGTATAAGAAGCTAACAGGCGAATTTACTGGTGTAATTACTGGAAAAGGAATGTCTTGGGGCGGTTCACTAATGCGACCGCAGGCAACTGGTTTTGGAGCCGTATATTTCTTACAGGCCATGCTAGCCACTAAAAACCTAAACATAAAAGGCAAAACAATTGCAGTTTCTGGATTTGGAAATGTAGCTTGGGGAGCCGTTACAAAAGCGACTGAACTTGGTGCTAAAGTAGTAACGCTTTCTGGCCCAGATGGACACATCTATGACCCTGAAGGGGTTTCTGGAGAAAAAATCGATTATATGTTAGAGCTTAGAGCCACTAACAACGATGTCATACAACCTTATGCTGAAAAATTTGGAGTGGAATTTTTCCCTGGAGAGACACCTTGGAAACAGAAAGTTGACATTGCGCTACCTTGTGCTACACAAAACGAATTACACCTCGAGGATGCCAAGAATCTTATAGCTAATGGTGTTATTTGTATTGTAGAAGGTGCAAATATGCCAACAACTTATGATGCTTTAGAATATTTTCAAAAACACAAAGTCCTGTTTTCGCCAGGCAAAGCCTCTAATGCGGGTGGTGTAGCCACCTCTGGACTAGAAATGTCACAAAACTCACTTCGTATAGAGTGGACTGCTGAGGAAGTAGATCGAATACTTAAAAAAATAATGACCGACATTCACACTTCTTGTGTCAAATATGGCACACGTGAAGATGGGTATATTGACTATGTGAAAGGTGCAAACATTGCTGGATTTGTGAAGGTAGCTGACGCTATGATCGCACAGGGCATCGTATAA
Organism: uncultured Flavobacterium sp.; assembly: GCA_964598455.1. Lineage (GTDB taxonomy): Bacteria > Bacteroidota > Bacteroidia > Flavobacteriales > Flavobacteriaceae > Flavobacterium. The sequence continues at coordinate 8,031 of CAZRCB010000063.1, read as the reverse complement.
TTTTTTTATTTACTTTAATATAATAACATATATCGCTAAACTATCTAGGAAGTATCGAAAGTAAATCCTTAATAATTAGAGGGATTTACTATAGATGAAACTAGAATTCTAATCCTGAAAAATTCATTTAAAAAATAATTTCATACTCATCCTAAAATAGTTATTTTTGCCCTTATGCAACACAACGTACTTATTTTAGATTTCGGTTCGCAATACACACAACTTATTGCCCGAAGAGTCAGAGAATTAAATATTTTCTGTGAGATTTATCCGTATAACAATCCTCCAAAAGATTTATCTCCTTTCAAGGCAGTTATCTTATCGGGAAGTCCTTTTTCTGTTAGAGCAGCAGATGCTCCACATCCGGAACTTTCTGAAATCAGAGGTAAAAAACCACTTTTAGCTGTCTGTTATGGCGCGCAATACCTCGCTCACTTTTCTGGAGGAGAAGTAGCACCTTCAGACACTAGAGAATACGGAAGAGCCAAGCTTTCATACATCAAAGAAGACGAGCTATTCTTTGAAGGTGTATCCTCCGATAGTCAGGTCTGGATGAGTCACTCTGATAGTATTAAAAAACTACCTACTGGCGCTATCAGACTAGCATCTACTTCTGATGTAGAAAATGCAGCTTATAGAATAGAAGGCGAGACTACTTATGCTATTCAATACCACCCTGAGGTATATCACTCTACGGATGGCGCAAAAATGCTTGAAAACTTCTTAGTAAAAATCGCTAAAGTACCACAAAAATGGACTTCTGATAGCTTTGTTGAGACCAGCATTGCAGAACTAAAAGAAAAAATCAAGGACGACAAGGTTGTCCTTGGGCTTTCTGGCGGTGTAGATTCTACGGTAGCGGCCGTGCTTCTGAACAGAGCTATCGGAGAAAACTTATATTGTATTTTCGTGAACAACGGGCTACTGCGCAAGAATGAGTTTCAAAGCGTATTAGACCAATACAAAGGCATGGGACTCAACGTAAAAGGCGTTGATGCCTCTGATAGGTTCCTCTCTGCTTTAGCTGGAGTTGATGATCCTGAAACCAAGCGCAAAGCAATTGGCAGGGTTTTCATCGAGGTTTTTGACGATGAAGCACATAAAATTGAAGACGTAACCTGGTTAGCACAAGGAACTATCTATCCAGACGTTATCGAATCTATTTCGGTTGCGGGACCTTCTGCCACTATCAAATCGCATCACAACGTGGGTGGATTGCCAGATTTTATGAAACTAAAGATTGTTGAGCCACTGAGAATGCTCTTCAAAGATGAGGTGCGTAGAGTAGGGACAGCTATGGGAATTGCACCTGAACTTATCGGGAGACATCCGTTTCCAGGACCAGGATTAGCAATTAGAATTTTGGGTGATATTACTCCAGAAAAAGTAAGTATCTTGCAAGAGGTAGATGCTATTTTCATAAACGGACTTAAAGAAAACGGGCTTTATGACAAAGTATGGCAAGCAGGTGCCATATTACTCCCTATAAATAGTGTAGGTGTAATGGGCGACGAGAGAACCTATGAGAAGGTTGTAGCGTTGCGCGCTGTAGAATCTACAGACGGAATGACCGCAGATTGGGTACACTTGCCGTATGAGTTCTTGATGAAAATATCGAATGAAATTATCAATAAAGTCAAGGGAGTCAACAGAGTAGTCTATGATATCAGCTCAAAACCACCTGCAACTATAGAATGGGAATAGTTTTTGCTTTTTGAGCAAGAACAAAAAAATAGGATTATGAAACGATTGCTTTTTTTAGTGCTCCTTATCGGATGTACTCTGGGTGTTTTTGCACAAAACCATATTCAACATACCGTGGTCAAAGATGATACGGTGACTAGTTTGGCTCGTAAATACAGTGTTACTGCTTACGATATTTACCAACTCAACCCAGAAGCCAAAAATGGTATCAAACTAGGAGAGATTATCATTATCCCTAAACTGCAAAAAGACGCCAAGAAAGCAACAGGAAAAGCAACCTACCACAAAGTAGAACCTAAAGAAACCATGTTTGGCATTGCTCAGAAGTATGGCGTAACCATTCAGGCTATACAAGAAGCAAACACAAAACTATTAGAAAATGGACTTCAACCTGGATTAGAGCTCAGAATTCCGTTAGATGTCAAAGCAGAAAGCACCACGACTGTTCTTCATAACGATAAGATTATTCACGTTGTTTTGCCTAAAGAAACTAGTTTTGCACTCAGACAGAAATACGGCATTAGCGAAGAAGAGCTTTTAGCTGAAAATCCTCAAATTAAAGACGGGCTGAAAATAGGCGACACCATTCGCATTCCGTTGAGAAAAGAAGTAGACTCTTTAGCGATGACTCAGAGTGATGATTTATTTCTATCTAAAGCTACTTTTAAGGAATTGAATAAAAGCATAAGCAACACCGCTATGCAGGAAGTCGCCATAATGATTCCCTTTAACACTGCTAATATCGGGACAAGTTCAGAAGATATCCAGAAAGGATTTAGAACTAACAAACTGCTGAATATCGCTGTGGATTTCTATTCAGGAGCGCTGATGGCTGTAGAGGATATTAAAGCCTTGGGCGGAAACTTCAATATTACTTTTTATGATTCCGAAGAAACCCAATCACACTCGGCTGTGGAGTCGCTCATAAACTCCGGGAAACTCTCAGGAGTTGACGCGCTCATCGGTCCTTTTTTTCAAACCCATAATGAGAGAGCGGCACAGCTGCTAAAAAACAAAAAAACCTTGGTCATCTCTCCGATTTCAAAAGAAGGTGTTGCCAAATATGAGAATCTATATCTTTCTGTGCCTCCTTCAGATATTTCTAAAAAAATGATGTTGAACTATCTCAAAAATAAGAATGAGAACAGCATAGCCATCGTAGACAGAAAGAAACAAAGTTCAAGAACATTTATCGCTCAGAATTATTCGGGGATTTCTTTTGTGAGTTTTACAGAAGAAGGAAGATTAAATACAGAAAACCTAAAATCTTTACTCAAAAAAGACAGGGTAAATTATGTGATTCTAGAAACCGAGTCATCATCGATGATTATGAATGTAACTCGAATCCTAACAGGACTTAAAGACGACTACAACATCAAACTTGTGGCGCTTGACAGAAATGCTGCTTTCGAATCAGATGAGGTGAGATCGCAGACTTTGGCTGACTTATACTTTCACTACCCATCGCACCTGAGAGACATTACTGAGAACGACAACAACGTCTTTTACAGTCGTTATAAAGCCCTAAACGAGACAGCACCAAGTTATGCCGCAATTAGGGGTTATGATGTGGTATATGACGTATTATTGCGTTTAGCACAAAAAGAAGATTTTGACAAAACTGCCAAAAAAATAGCTACTGAGCAGGTGGATAGTAAATTTATTTACACCAAATCAGCAGAAGGTGGCTATTATAATACGGGCGTTTATATTATGTATTACGATACAGACCTAACGATTAAAGAAGCAAAATAATGACCTCAAAAGTAACCTATACCGGACAGCTCAGCACAGAATCTGTGCATTTGCAATCAGGAACAACAATTATTACCGATGCTCCGACAGACAACAACGGCAAAGGACAAACCTTCTCTCCTACTGATATGGTTTCGAATTCACTAGCTACGTGTATGTTTACGATTATGGGGATTAAAGCCAACCAATTGGGTATTAATTTTGATGGCTCGACAGCTGCGGTGACCAAAATAATGCAAACAGATCCAAGAAGAATCGGGAAAATTATTATTGTTTTTGAAATGAATCTAGAAACCGATCAAAAAACACAAACCATCCTAGAAAGAGCTGGACTTACTTGTCCTGTATTTTTAAGTCTTCACCCTGAAATCGAAAAAGACATTAGCTTTAATTGGCTATGATGGACAAAGAAAGTCAACGAGAACAATTCTTAGATTTGGCACGCGCTAAAATGCCCTTTGGAAAATTCAAAGAAAAACTACTGATCGACATACCCGAACCCTATTTGGTTTGGATGAAAAACCAAGGCTTCCCGAAAGGAAAAATCGGACAGCAACTGCAATTGATGTATGAGATAAAACTTAACGGATTAGAATTTCTAATTCGGGATATTCTCAGGGGATAACTACTTTTACTTTCTTAGATTAGAATTCCCTTATTTCTATACTGGCACGAGCAAGATGTTCGCACTTGCTGGGAGCCTGTAGAAATTATAAATTCTAAACAATCCTACAAACTTAAATCAAACTTAAAATGAAAACACTCAAAAAAATCGTAATCGTATTACTAATTCTAATTGCAATACCACTTATTGTCGCTTTATTCGTCCCAAACGAATCAAACAGTGAAGGGCAAATAGTTATCAACAAACCCAAACAAGAGGTATTTGACTACATCAAATACGTAAAAAATCAGAATAATTTCGGAAAGTGGCAACTCTCAGACCCTGATATGACTACAACTGAAGAGGGCACAGACGGAACTGTAGGTTTCAAATACAACTGGGATAGTGAAAAACTTGGGAAAGGAGCTCAAGTTATTACCAATATCATTGAAGGAGAGCGAATGGAATCGGATATGTTTTTCTATGATTTTGACGAAACTCCGAGCAAAGCTCATTTTACGGTAGAAGAACAAACTCCTGACCAAACTCTTGTAAAATGGGGAATTTCGTGGGATACGCCTTATCCGTGGAATATAATGAGTTTGTTTTTTAATATGGATAAAGACTTCAATGAAGGTCTGGAAAAACTCAAAGAAATTGTAGAAGCACAAGAAAGTCCTCTACTGGTACAAACGCCACGCTAATACTTGTTTTAATTTCTATTTATTTGCAAAAACCTCCTTATTTCTACACTAGTATGAGGCAAGATGCTTGCGCTAGAGAAACCACTATTTATAAGCTTTTGAGCAGAAACTATGATTTGGTTTTTGTAAGTTTGCTTAGTTTCAAAAAAAAACTTATAGATGACTATAACCCAACTTCAATATGCTTTGGCTTTGGCCGAGCACCGCAATTTTACGCTTGCCGCAGAAAAGTGTTCGATTACACAACCTACCCTGAGTATGCAAATTCAGAAGTTAGAAGAAGAGCTGGATACCCTTATCTTTGACCGAACCAAGAAACCCATACAACTTACCGAAGTAGGCGTAAAAATTATCGAACAAGCCAAGCGCATTGTCAACGAATCAGAACGCATTCATGATATTATCGATATCCAAAAAGGTTTTATAGGTGGTGATTTCAAAATCGGAATTATACCTACGATAATGCCAACGCTACTCCCGATGTTCCTAAACACCTTTATCAAAAAGTATCCGAAGGTAAATCTGATTATAGAAGAACGCACTACGGCTGATATTATTCAGAAACTGAAAAACGGACACCTCGATGCTGGAATATTGGCTACACCGTTAGAAGATTCAGAAATCATTGAGAAAGTATTGTATTACGAACCATTCGTAGGGTATGTTGCGAGGAATAATAAGCTGTATGCGTTGGATAAAATAACTCCGAATGATATTGACATCAATGAATTATTACTACTTCAGGACGGGCATTGTTTCTCTGAAGGCGTGCTTAATTTCTGTAAGAATAAATCACTACAGACCGAGACGCATTTTCGACTTCAGAGCGGAAGTTTCGAGACCTTGGTACAACTTGTCAACGAGGGCTTAGGCATTACCTTTTTACCCTACCTTCATACGCTAAACATCAACGAAAAAGATAGATCAAAACTCAAACATTTTGAAAAACCTGAACCTTCTAGAGAGGTGAGTTTAGTACATACAAAAGATGAACTGAAATCTCAGATTACAAATGCTTTGTATAACTTAATCTCGGGAGTAGTCAGAGGAGCTATTGCTTTTCAGGATGTAAAAATCATCAGTCCGTTGCCCAAAAAATAATACGAATATCCTCTTATATTTTAACCCGATATTTATCTAAACACATTGATCATGAATATTATCATCACAGGCACAAGCAGGGGAATAGGCCTAGAAACGGCCTTGTATTTTGCCGCAAAAGGGCATCAGGTTTTGGCACTTTCGAGACAATCAAACCAAAGGTTAGCTGGAAAGCCTAATATTAGCTTTTTATCTGTTGACCTTACTAAAGATGCAGATGTAGAGAAAGTAGCTGGTTTTATCAATACCACTTGGAAGAAAGTTGATGTGCTTGTCAATAATGCAGGTGCACTAGTCAATAAACCATTCGAACAAATCACTTCAGAGGAGTTTGATTATGTGTATAAAGTAAATGTTTTTGGCGTAGCTAATCTCATAAGAACTGTGATTCCGTTTATGAGTTCAGGTGCTCACGTCATTACTATTAGCAGTATGGGTGGCGTTCAGGGCAGTATGAAATTCTCGGGATTAGCAGCTTACAGCTCGAGCAAAGGTGCGGTGATTATTCTGAGCGAATTATTAGCTGAGGAATACAAAGAAAAAGGCATTTCGTTTAATGTTTTGGCACTAGGCGCAGTGCAAACAGAAATGTTAGCCGAAGCTTTTCCTGGCTATAAAGCACCTATCAAACCAACAGAAATGGCGGAATACATCTATAATTTCGCTGTAAACGGTGCTAAATTTCATAACGGAAAGACAATTGAAGTCTCATCTTCAACACCTTAAGTCATAAAAAAATCACAATAAAATATAAAATATTTTTACTAACTTCTTATATTACAAAGGCGTTTCAGAGGATATCCTAACATTGGAGTAGCTGTTAATCTTTTTGTAAAACTTGAGTCTATGATTAAAATCATAGTTTGTAAGTCAAAAAACGGAATACATTTGCATCGAGAAATTTGACCCTACAAAGGATTAAATAACGCTTATTTTTATACCATGGTAAAGTTAGCCATACTGATGAGTTTCGGGTTTGTTGTAGGGAGTTTACTCCGTTACGGAATCACTATTTACAGCTTTAAATATTATAGATCAATTGCTGGAATTATATTGTTTAGCGCTCTTGCTTGTTATTTGACAGGTCTATTAATAGGTGCTGTTGATATGTACTTTGAAATCAAATCTATCTTGAGACTCTTATTCCCTCTGGGCTTTTCAATAGGTTTTTTGTTGTTTTCGATACTATCTACAGAGACTTTAGAGGATATCAAATGCGGAAAAAAAACAAAAGCTCTTTGTCAAACCAGTGCAGTGGTCTCCCTTAGCTATCTTGCTGTTTGGGCAGGATTAGAGACCGTTCTTTAAAAAACAACAAAGTTCTCCAAAAGGCAAGTACTCCATATGTTGAGATACCATACCTCGCATATTGGTGATATAACTACTGCTGTCTATCAGGGTTTTTAATTTTTAAATTATCATTAATTCTGAAATACAGCCCTTATTCCTTAATAAATTCCCCATCTACCATAATCCTATTTGAATTATCTTCTAAATTATTTTCATAAATAAAAAATAAAGTTTCAGATATTGATTTTAAAAAAATAATTTTATTTCTTTCTGAACAGTTGAGATAATCATAGAGTTCTTCCATCTCATCAAACATATTTTTATTCTTTTTCCCTATAACAAAACCTTCATCAGATTGTTGTTTGATTAACAAATATGCTTTAGAAGGTGATATTGTTACTCTAAAAAAATAAACCTCAATGTCTTGAATATTCCTTTCTCTTAATTCAATATAAATAAGACGTTCTAACTCTTCTTTATTATCCCAGTCTAATAATTTTGAAGATGGATCTTCCTTATAAATAAAATCATAGATAAACTCTTTAATCTTAGGTTCTATTTTCTGTTGAGAATAGGTATAGGAACCTGAAAATATAATTATAAATAACACTAATATTTTTTTCATTTTATTTTTGATTAGAAGTTTGAAAGTAAAATATTTCCGAAAATGTCCTTGGTCTTTCTTCAATCTGATTTTTATTTTTAGTAGGAAATAATGCTGAAGAAGATTTTTTGTCTAGAGAATGTATAAACTCGTGTCCAAGCGTTCCTGCCATATTTTGATGTTTACTTATTTTCCCACTATGAGTAGTACCATCATTATCTAGTCTTATGGACCACCTATCCTCATATTTAGTATTTAACTCATTAACT
>CAZRCB010000062.1:0-11817 GCA_964598455.1 uncultured Flavobacterium sp. | reverse complement strand
ATAAAAGGCGTTATAATCTTAATTGGTTATTTCGCCTTTTTGTTTGTCATAGAATTGTAGTAATTTTGCCTAATGCTAGAAAATAAAAACGATACCCGTACATCACTGTCTGAATTAGGAGAATTCGGACTCATTAGTCATTTGACAAAAAACATCAAAATCAACCATCCCTCAACACTCAAAGGAATAGGTGATGATGCTGCTGTCTTGGATTTTAAAGACAAAAAAGCTGTAGTTTCTACCGATATCTTAATTGAAGGCGTGCATTTTGATTTGGCTTATGTTCCGTTAAAGCACTTGGGCTACAAAGCTGTAATCGTGAATCTATCTGATATTTACGCGATGAATGCTACACCTACGCAGATCACCGTGTCAATTGCGGTATCAAACCGTTTTCCGCTCGAAGCACTCGAAGAATTGTATGAGGGAATTCAACTAGCAGCGAAAATGTATAACGTTGATATTATTGGTGGTGACACCACTTCTTCTCAAAAAGGATTGATCATCAGCATTACAGCTATTGGCGAAGCTAATCTAGAAGAAATCGCATACAGAAATGGTACTAAAGTCAATGATTTATTGGTCGTAACCGGCGATATAGGTTCTGCTTATATGGGATTACAAGTACTCGAAAGAGAGAAGCAGGTCTTTCAGGTCAATCCACAAAATCAGCCTGATTTATCAGAATATACTTATCTTATCGAACGTCAACTCAAACCAGAAGCTAGGAAAGATATCAAACAACTTCTAGTGGACTTAAACGTCAAACCCAATGCAATGATTGACATCTCAGACGGCCTTTCGTCAGAAGTGTTGCATATATGCACACAAAGCGACGTAGGTTGTGATTTGTATGAAGATAAATTGCCGTTTGACCCACAATTCATCTCTACCTGCGAAGAGTTTAACGTTGATGCCACTACAATCGCCCTAAGTGGAGGAGAAGATTATGAATTGCTATTTACTATAAATATCAATGATTTTGACAAGATCAAAGGAAATCCAAACCTTACAGTTATCGGACATATTACTGACGCATCCGCAGGAGTGAATTTAATCACGCGTGACAACACTTCTATCCCAATCAAAGCCAAAGGATGGAATGCGCTAAAAAACGAGGAATAAAGCCTTAATACAGCTTATTTAAACCCTAGTTAGTCTTGTTAGGTAATGGTAGTGATCATCTTCGTAGATTTTCTCAACCATCCAGCCTAATTGCTCTGCTATTTTCTTCATTGAATTAAAATCGATATACAACCAGCTGAACCATTCCGTTTTTTGTTTTTTGTAGCCATAGGCACAAATAAATTCTCCGTAGTAATTGGTAGAAATCTCGTCATCTAAGTCATACATATAGGCTATATCTGACGAATCAAAGATAATTTGTCCGTTAGGATTGAGAAGATTTTTGGCCCTTTCCAAGAAAATCGGAAAACCATAAATATCATCACAAATCCCGATGCCATTCATCAAAAGTAAAAGTGTATCATATTTTTCATCCGTTTTCAGATCAAAGAAATCAGTGACTACGGTTTTTTTGACACCTCTATCTCGAGCAGTTTGCATACATAGTTCAGAAATATCCAAAGCTGTCACACCAACATCTTTACTTTGCAAATAAAGGGCGTGACTTCCGGCACCAGCGCCAATATCAAGGGTTTTTCCGGAACAAAGTTGTAGTGCTTTTTGTTCAATTTCAGGCATCTTATTAAACGTTCTGAAATATATAGCTACATCCATTTTGGTCTTCTCACCAAAGGAATCATAAATCCAGAGCGGATGTTTTTTTTCTTTGTTATAAAAATCCGAAATAGCCTGTCCTAAAATATCCATCTAATAACCTCTTATCGGAATTTCAATTGCATAAAACTTACCTGTTTTGTTAGTAAGTGAAATATCTCTCAACCACGGATTATGAATTTTAAGTATCTTATAATTGATTCCTTGCTCGATGGCAAAATCAGCTAGATTTTCTATGGAGGTATTGACTTCGACAATTTTGGTCGGAATGGTTTTATACATTTCCTTTTCAGGAATACTATAACCGTATTTCGCTGGATTTTTCATAAGTTCTTTCAATGCTAAGATTCTGAAAACATAACGAGAAGTCTCTTCTGTCAAGAGCAAATCATAATAATTATCCATTTTTTGACGTTCTTGCTGCTTAGAAACTCCAGCCATACCACCGTTATACGAAGCTGCCGCCAAGGTCCACGAACCGAATTTTTTCTTAGCTGCCAATAAGTATTTACAAGCCGCTTCGGTAGATTTCTCTAAATGATAGCGTTCGTCGACAACATCATTGACTTCTAGCCCAAATTCCTTGGCCGTGGCAGGCATAAACTGCCAAACGCCTCTTGCTCCGGCAGGGGAAACTGCATTTTCTAACTTACTTTCGATGACTGCTAAATACTTGAAGTCATCAGGAATGCCATACTTTTTGAGAATTGGCTCCATTACTGGAAAATATCTTGTAGAACGTTTAATTACAAGTTCTGTAGAGGCATGCAAACTCTTGTTGATAGTAAGTTCACGATCAAAGCGCTCTTCTACATCTGCGATATGCATTGGTACTTTCTCATCACAGAAATTCAATGAAAGAATCGTATCAGACTCATTTTCAGAGCTAATAACCGTTGAAGAAGCATGGATTAAGAAAAGGCTTATGCAAGTAATAAACACAATCGAAAGCGTTTTTTTGAATATTTTCATAAGGATTGGCGTTTTTAAAAATCAGTTGGGTTTTACAATATACGACTTAGAACTAAAACGAAATAACTATCGGATAAGATCGGGTAATTTTTCGTTGAACCACCTAAAGCGGTTAATCACCATAATGTGTGTTCCTCCTTCTACAACGATACAATTCGGTATATATTTTATCGGGAAAACTTCGTCTTTACTGCCGTGAATATGAATTACATCTGGGTCAGGCTCAGCTCTGTCCCATAAAACAACTTGTTCTATAGACCATTCTAAATACAGTTTATCCCTTACAGATAAGAATTTTTTGTACAATCCTTTTCTCCCTTTAAGGTACTTGTTGTTGATGCTATCAGGAATATAGCTCTCTATATTTTGAAGTATAGTTGTGGGAAAAATTTTATAGATATACGTGAGTTTTGCTAATTTGAAGGTCGTGGGAAATTCTTTGCTGCTCTTTACACTCGATATAATAATGGTTTTTCTGACAGAAATAATCTTGCTTATTTCTTGAACTAAAATTCCTCCAAACGATACACCTATAATCACAGGATTAGAGCGAGTGATGTCATCTGCAATGCGTTTGGCATAATCTTGGAGACTTTCACCTTTGAATGGGATTTTCCATTCGAGCAATACGACCTCAAACTCGTTTTCGTCAAGTTTAATATTCTCAAAAATAGCTGGACTAGCAGCTAATCCAGGCATAAAATATACAGGGATTTTAGACATTAGATTTAGTGAGTAAGCTTCCTTTACAAAGATAAAATATGTTTTGATTCTAGATGGGGATTATTTTGTAATTTTGAATAAACTTGTTTAGTCTCTATGCTTAAGAAACCCCTTACCCAAAATTCTACTTCTTGTTTCTGTTTTTAGCAGGCCGAAGTATCAGAAATTGGCTTGACAAGAGATATTTTAATACTTACATAAAAATGAAAATTATATTCAGCCTATGCATGGCTTTACTCAGTTTGTCATGCACAGGACAATCAAAACAGAAAACTATGGATACTAAAAAAGAATTAACCGAAAGAGAGTGGAAAAACAAACTCTCAGACCAAGAGTATTACGTGCTGCGACAGCAAGGTACAGAACGTCCTTTTACGGGCGAATATTGGAATGTCTTCGAAGACGGAACCTATGAGTGTGCTGGCTGTGGAAATCCGCTTTTTGCATCGGATACAAAATTTGAATCTAATTGTGGTTGGCCGTCTTTTGATCAAGCTATTAAAGGTAGTGTCATCTATAAAGAAGATTTATCTCACGGGATGAAACGCGTAGAAGTCTTGTGCGCAAACTGTAACGGACATTTAGGGCACGTTTTTGAAGATGGTCCGAAAGAGACTACAGGCGAGCGATTCTGTATTAACTCAGTTGCTGTAAAACTCAAAAAAAAATAATTAAGTATAGACTATGAATCTAATGATCAGAAAAGCTGAAGCGTCAGACTATAAGGCTATTTCAAAGTGCTTAATGTTGGCGATGGAAGATATTTTTTATGCCTTTATAGGAAATAATTCTAATGAGAAAGCAATTGATTTTTTAGAACAACTCGTGCAACAAAAAGGAAATCAATATTCGTATGAAAACTGTTGGGTTGCTATTTCAGAGAATGAAATAGTAGGAGCGGGGCTTGTATATGACGGAGCAAAACTCCATCAACTCAGAGAACCCGTTGCTCAGGAAATAAAAAAAGTTTTTGGAAATGATTTCAACCCAGAAGACGAAACCCAAGCTGGAGAATTTTATATCGATTGTGTAGGCGTGTATCCTGACCAGCAAGGCAAAGGCATTGGCTCAGCTATTTTTAAGTTTCTGATAGAAGAATATGTTCAGAAAAAGAAACAAAATCTAGGCTTGCTCGTCGAGAAAAATAATCCAAGTGCCAAGAATCTGTATTTGAAGTTAGGTTTTGAGGTTATAGGCGATAAAATGCTAGTTGGCAAAACCTTAGAACATATGCAGTTTAGATCTTAATTAACCTTCTTTCTCTACAAATCAATATTGTATAATTTGAGTTTGTTATACAGTGTTTTTCTGTCAATATTCAGTAGAATTGCAGCTTTGGTCTTGTTATTATTGGTTTCTTTGAGTGCTTCTTTAATGATTTGTTCTTCGTTTCTGTTAGAATAAAGCGAAAACTTTTTTTCTGTTTCTACGGCAGGGGCTTTCAGCATTTCTGGCGGTAGCACATCTAGGGTAATCAGATTTTTTTGGGTCAAAAGCACACAGCGCTTGATGATATTGTGCATCTCTCTTAGGTTTCCGTACCACGGATATTTGTTGAATAGATCGATGACTTCTTGATCAAATCCTTCGATATTTTTCTCTAAATCTTTGTTGGCTTTAGCTAAGAAATGATTGGCGAAGACCATTAAATCTTCATCTCTATCTACTAATCTAGGTACTTTTATACTGAATTCATTGAGTCTGTGATATAAATCTTCTCTGAACTCGCCATTTTTAACAGCTTCAGTCAAATCTTCGTTAGTAGCGGCGATAATTCGTATATCTACTTCTATTTCGTTATTACTACCGATAGGTTTTACTCTTCGTTCTTGTAAAACTCTAAGCAATTGGATTTGAACTTCATACGAAAGATTTCCTACTTCATCCAAAAAGATGGTTCCGCCGTTTGCGGCTTCAAAATGTCCGATTTTATTTCCGATAGCACCGGTAAAAGAACCTTTGAGGTGACCGAAGAATTCGCTTGATGCCAAATCTTTAGGGATGGCGCCACAATCTACAGCGATAAATGGTTTATTTTTTCTTTTGCTTTGAGTATGTATAGATTGCGCGATATATTCTTTTCCTGTTCCGCTATCACCGATAATCAGTACAGACATATTGGTAGGGGCAACCAGAGAGATATGTTCTTGTAATTTTTTGGAAATAGAGCTTACTCCTTTGACAAATTTATCGCTGTTTGCAATTTCTTGTTTCACAACATTCTTAGAAGAATCAGCCGATTTAATTTGGATATTCTCTTCTTTTTTTGATAATGCACCTTCGACAGTTCTAAGTAATTCATCAGGATTTATTGGTTTCCCAATATAGTCGTAAGCACCGAGTTTCATAGCATTTACTGCGGTTTTGATATCGGTATAACCCGTCATAAGTATGACCTGGGTGTCCATACTTTTTTCTTTAGTCTTTTTGAGTATTTCCATACCGTCGCTATCCGGTAAACGAATGTCTGTGATGACTATATCAAAGCTATTTTTATCAATAGTTTCAAAAGCTTCTTTTCCAGTAAAAATACTACTAACCTCATATCCTTTCTTTTTAAGAAAAGTCTGTAGCATGGTGCAAAACGCAACGTCGTCGTCAACTACTAAAATCTTTTTACTCATAATCGAAGAAAGGGTTTTTAAAAAAACAAATATAAACAAAAATAGATTTTCAAAGGTAGTTGTTTACCTAATTTCAGTACTGTAGTTTGTGGTATTATATAAATATAGAGACTTTTGTAGTGACAATAAAAAATAGAATAGTATTTTAGCTTGAATATATAGTATGATTAACTAATTAAAATTTAAAATATTATGAGAAAATTACTTTGCCTTGCTACATTTTTACTTTTCAGTTTAGCATTCCAATCTTGTGGAACTTCAAAAAAAGCTCAAACCACCCAAAGCAGTATTTCAGCAAAATCAAAATCTTATAAGAAGAACGTCACGGCAAGTTATTACCACGACAAGTTTAATGGTCGAAAAACTGCTAGCGGGGAAGTATTTAATAATAACAAACAAACTGCAGCGCACAAAAAACTGCCTTTTGGCACCACGCTAAAGGTAATCAATAGAACTAACGGAAAATGGGTATTGGTAAAAGTAAACGACAGAGGACCATTTACTAAAGGTAGAGAAATCGATTTGTCAAAAAAAGCTTTTATGGATATCACCGACAATAAATCAAAAGGATTACTGAAAGTAGATATAGAAATAGTAGAATAATTTTACCCTAAAAATTCAAACATTAGATGTTGCGTATTGAGAATCAAATAGATAAATAAAAAGAGATTAGTTATAGTTAGGTAATATAAAGTAATGTTAATTCTATTCGCTAATACATTGATTTATAGTGTATTAAAAATTGACAGGTTTTGTTAATATCTTTAAGTAATTTTCAATAACTATTTTTGGTTTCTTCAAAAAAAAATCCCAATCAAAAACTCAAACATAATTTCCAAATTTAGTTTTTGATAGTTATTAAAAACTTTTAGGTATTATTTTATCGGTTATCAACAATAGATTTGAAATTAGTTATTGTAATTTCATAAGTGAATCCTGATTTCAACAGTTGTTAATAACAAAATTGAACTGTTTGATTTACAATACAAATCTATTAAACATCAATGTTGATTACTTTGTATAAGTATCGATAAGCAACAAAAACAAATTTTTAAAAATAAGTTATACCTATTATTAACAGGCTATACAACACATCATTTTTATTTTTAAATTTAAAAAAAACCTTTTGTATTAATAATTGTTGTTGACAACTTAAAAGTATTGTTTGAAGCTTAAATTTTTTATCTACTCCTAAACAAAAACTAAAGTCAGCTCATTAACCAATAATCTCATTTTAATTTTTTATTTTTATCTGTTATAAAATCCATCTATGACTAAAGTCTCTTTGATATATAATAAGTTAGAGCAATTTATCAGGAAGTATTACACCAATCAGTTGATAAAGGGAACTATTTTCTTTATTGGGCTGGGTTTGATATATTTTTTGTTTACGCTTTTTATTGAATATTTTCTGTGGCTTAAACCAATAGGCAGAACGATTTTGTTCTGGTCATTCATAGCAGTAGAGTTGTTTTTGTTTTTTAGGTTCATTTGTTTTCCAATTTTCAAATTATTCAAAATCCAAAAAGGAATCAATTATGATCAGGCATCAAAAATAATTGGTAGTCACTTTTCTGAGGTCAATGATAAACTCACTAACTTCTTGCAACTCAATCATCATGAAGATAAATCGGAGTTACTTTTGGCATCTATCGATCAGAAGGCGATAAACCTTAGTTTGATTCCTTTTACCAAAGCTATTGATTTCAAAAAGAGTTTAAAATTCCTACCACTAGCTATTATCCCGATTGTATTATTTCTATTGTTTTTTGTCAGCGGAAATTCTACTGTGCTTACTGATAGTATGAAAAGAGTGGTGAATTACAGCGAACATTATACACCACCGGCGGCTTTTAGTTTTATCATTACCAACAAAGATTTGAAAGTAAATCAAGGTGAAGATTATATACTAAACATAAAAACCCAAGGAAAAGTAATTCCTGAACAAGCTCTTATTTCGTTGGGCAATGAGAGTTATTATCTTGAGAATATTGGAGTAGGAGAGTTTCAATATAGATTTGAAAAACCAACTAAAAACCAACAATTTTATATCCAAGCCAATAAGGTTTCGTCTGAGAATTATACGCTAGAAGTAATTAAAGTTCCTATAATTGCAAATTTTCAGATGCAACTTATTTTTCCACACTATTTAAATAGAAAATCAGAAATAATTAAAGGAACTGGAAATGCACTTGTACCTGAAGGAACTAAGGTAATATGGAACGTAAATACACAAACTACAGATGTTGTAGAATGGAAAAGTCAAGAGATTACAACAAATTTTACTAAAGAGAATAATAGTTTTATGTTTTCTAAGAATATTATAGAAAATATAGATTATCAAATAGTTACATCTAATAAAAGCAAGAAACATTACGAGAAATTAAACTATAAATTAAGTGTCATCAAAGATGCTTACCCCACTATTTCTATCAATACTATTCCAGATAGTTTAGGACTCGACAAGAACATCCTAATTGGAGAAGTGGCTGATGATTATGGTTTAACCAAGCTACAAGTTGTCTATTATAAAAAATCAAATCCGAAAGAATTAAAATCACTGGTTTTAGCTATCAACAAAGGCGTTTTTGATCGTTTTCATTATAATTTTCCAGACGGAGTAGATATTCAGCAAGGAATAGACTACGAATTTTATTTTGAAGTATTTGACAATGATGCTATTCATCATTTCAAAAGCAGCAAATCAGCTGTTTTCTCACACCGAGAAGCTACTGATGAAGAAAATAAAACTGAAAACCTAAAACAACAATCAGAGAACATTAATAGTTTGTCAAAGTCAATTAAATCACAAGAAAAACAAATTTCTGAAATTGATAAACTCAAACAACTCAATAAAGAAAAATCTGAATTTGATTTTAAAGATCAAAAGAAAATTGATGATTTCTTGAAACGTCAAATGCAACAAGAAGAAATGATGAAGTCGTATTCAGAAAAATTAAAGAAAAACCTAGAAGAATTTAATCCAGAAGACAAGGATAAAGAAAAAGAACTGCTAGAGGAACGCTTAGAAAAAACAAAAGAAGAATCTGAGAAAAACCAGAAGTTATTAGAAGAACTCAAAAAACTAACCGATAAAATCAAGAAAGAAGAACTCTTTGATAAAATCGAAAAGTTTCAACAAAAGGCCAAAGCTCAACAAAAGAGTTTAGAGCAATTAGTAGAACTTACGAAACGTTTTTATGTAGAGAAAAAACTCGAAAAAATAACCGAAGACTTAGATAAATTATCTAAAAAACAGGATAAGTTATCCGAAGAAACCAAAGATAAAAATACATCCGAAAAACAAGAAGAACTCAATACAGCTTTTGAAGAACTTCAGAAAGAACTTCAGGATTTGAAGAAAGAAAACGACGAACTCAAAAATCCGATGGATTTGCCTTTGGATAAAAAGGAGCAAGAGCAAATCAAAGACGATATGAAAAAAGCAAATGACGAACTCAAAAAAGACAAACAAGAACAAGCTAAACCCAAACAAAAAGGAGCAGCTCAGAAAATGAAACAAATGAGCCAAAAGATGAAAGCTTCTTCGATGCAAATGAAAGGACAACAATTGCAAGAGGATTCTAAAATGCTGAGACAAATCTTAGATAATTTGCTTGCTTTCTCGTTCTTGCAAGAAGATTTGATGGTTGATTTCAAAAATTTAAATCGTAAAAGTCCTGCCTTTAGTAAAAACCTGAAAGCACAACACAACCTCAAAACCCAATTTAAGCATATTGACGATAGCCTATTTGCACTTTCTATGCGCAACCCGATGATTGGTGAAAACATCAATAAAGAAGTCGGAGAAATCCATTATAACGTTGATAAGTCAATTGAACAATTAGCTGATGCTAATTTGATGAAAGGAATCTCGCACCAACAATATACGATTACTGCAGCCAATAAACTGGCTGAATTTTTGAGCAATGTGCAAGATGATATGCAAATGCAGATGCAAGGTATGGGTTCTGGAGGTCAAGGCACACCAAGTCCTGGTGAAGGAGAGGGCGAAGGACAACTTCCGGATATTATTAAAAAACAAGAAGATTTGATGAAGAAAATGAAAGAGGGTATCGAGAAAGGCGAAGGAGAAAAAGGTAAGGATGGAGAAAAATCTGGTGGTGAAAGTGGTAATGGAGAAGGTAGCTCTGGACAGCAAGGAGATAACGGACAAGACGGCGAAGGCGATGCTGAACAGATTTACGAAATCTATAAAGAGCAACAAATGCTACGCGAAGCTTTAAATAAACAATTACAAAAACAAGGTAAATCTGGTATTGGTCAGAATGCAAACAGACAAATGCAAGACATCGAAAAGCAATTGCTCAACAAGCGTTTTAACAATACGGTATTGATGAAAATGCAAAATCTGAAACACGAATTATTGAAATTAGATAAAGCACTAAAGCAACAAGGCGAGGATGACAAACGCGAAGCCACTACCAATCTAAAGGAATTCAATACCTCTACCAAACCTTTAGATCCTAAATTGCAAGAATATCTAAACAGTATCGAAATTTTAAATCGAGATGCATTACCTTTGCAGCCTGTTTATAATCAGAAGGTTCAGCACTATTTTAAAAAGTTATAAAGTGATAAGGTTATGGAGTGATAGAGTATTCTTTATTTTCTAATCTTATAACTGCGTAACCTCATAACTTTTATATGATAACATTCAATTACGAAACTGATTTTCAGTTAGATAATGAGCAAAAATATGAAGATTGGCTAACGGAAGTTATCGAATCTGAAGACAAAGAAGAGGGAGAAATAAATTATATCTTTTGTGATGACGAATACTTGTATAATTTAAACGTACAATATCTTGATCATCAAACGCTTACGGATATAATTTCGTTTGATTACACGATTGGAAATTTGATTTCGGGGGATATATTTATTTCTGTGGAAAGGGTAAGGGATAATGCACAGGATTTCGGAGTTTCTTTTGAAGAAGAGCTTAAAAGAGTCATCGTTCATGGACTACTTCATTACTGTGGTTATAAGGATAAATCTGAATCAGATGAAAAACTAATGCGTTCAAAAGAAGATGAAAAAATAAAAATGTTCCACGTGGAACAATAATAGTTATAAGTTAATGGTATATGTGAAACTTTTTACTTTCGTAGGAAAAAATATTTTTTAAAAATATTAAAAATTTGGAAATGTTAATATTTCTTGTATTTTTATTAAATTTATTAACAAGACTTAATTCTAAAACTTAAAGTTTGTTTAAGCGTTTTAAGTTTCCTATTTAAAACTTACTTAATATTTAAAGTTTTTAATACTATAAAGAATTTAAAATTTATAGCTTTAGCTACATTAATTTTAGGAACAATATTTTTTATTACTTGTTCTAATCAAGAAGAATTATCAACAGAAGATATAAATCAAAGTTATACTATTGTTTATGAAGAAAGGAGATAGATAGAGCTGTCAAAGTTTTTCTGTCTCTTAGTATTTAAACTCAAATAAATTATTCTATTATGAAAAAAATAAATCGAACGGATAAAATATTTGTAATTTTTACAATTTTCTCTTTCATTTTTTGGGTTTTAGCAAAAATACCTGTAGCTTTTGAATTTTTACCTTTTAGTATAATTTATTATGCGAGTTGGCTTGTTGTCTGTCTACTTGCCATTACTTGTACTTTATATTTTTTGTACAAATGGATTAAAAACAGATTTGTATTTTCAAAAATTTATTTTTATGGTTTCTTATTAGGTTTAATAACTTTAATAATAATGCGTTTTAT
>CAZRCB010000061.1:0-11892 GCA_964598455.1 uncultured Flavobacterium sp. | reverse complement strand
ATCTTCAGCTTTCTCTTTATTCAAATCAGTAATAGAAATAGAGATAACACTAGTGAATTTACTCAATGTTTCTACGCTTAGGTTTTTATTATATCTATCGGTAATACTATTTATATTTCCGACATAAACAATAACCGACTTCTTTCCGTTCTCTTCATCTATTTCAGAAAAGTTTTCGTTTTTAGTTACAATAAAACTACCTAACTGATTCGATATAGTTTCTCCAAACTTATACTCACCCAATACTCCATCTTTTTCTGTACGTATCAAGAACTTTGTGTTTGATAAGATATCAACTGTAAAGTTTAAGCTTTCTGTTTCAGTTTTATCCGAATCTTGTGTGAAGAAAACTTTGATGGGACTTTGTTTATAAATATCAAATGACTTTATACGGCCTTCACTATAGTAGGAAATATCTAGCGAAAGTTTTTTTACGGTATTTTCAGTTAATGTTCTTGACCTTAATACCTCGATCTCATTATCAACGTTATTTTTAACCCCGGTAAATGAACTTAACTCAGAGAACATCATCAATTCGTTAAGCGCGCCACCTTTACGGTCATCTTTTAGCATGACAATACTTGTAGCTTTATATACATTAGTAGAATACCTTAGGTATAAAAAAGCTCCACAAACAAATACGATAGCGCTAATCACAAACCATTTCCAGTGAACTAGATATTTATCAATTTGTTCTCTGATATTCAATTGCTCTGGATCCGCTTCAAAGTGAGCCGAATTGTTATTGTGTATTTGTGACGACATTTATCTATTTTTATCTTGTTACTATGGCTATTACAGACACTACAGAAGCCAATACCGACAGCGCAGAAAGAATAACCGAAATGTTTGGACCTACAACAGAAGAATTAACCTTAGTCTTATTAGGCTCCACATAAACTAAATCATTTTGAGAAAGATAATAAAACGGAGAGTTTATGAAGTCTGACTTAGTAATATCCACATAATTATAGGTTTTCTTACCGTCAACCTCTCTTATGACCAAGATATTATCTCTTTTACCATAAATCGTAAGGTCTCCAGACATACTCAGAGCTTCAGGCAATGTAACGCGTTCTGTTGTGATATTGTGAACTGCAGGTCTTACTACCTCTCCTTGCACAGCAATCTTAAAATTAAGGATTCTAAGGCTGATGCTTACGTCAGTAATACTACTTTTGAGTCTGTTGACCAACAACTCCTCTGCCTCTGCTCTAGTAAGTCCTCCAAGTTTTAACTTCCCAAGAACTGGGAAATTTATAAACCCATTAACATCTATCAGATAGGTTTGCAAACGCTGTTGTGATGATATCGATACAAAATCAGGTCTTTCAAAACCAGAAGGCATAAAAAGATTATAAGGCTTGGTGAGTTCGGGGGTTTCAGAGTTGACTATTATACTCAGTAAGTCATCGGCTTGGAGCTTTGGCTCGTAGGTTTGTTGCTCTTGACTATTTAGGTTCTCTATGCTTTGATAATAAGCTATATTCTTTCTAGAAGTACAAGACGAGATAAGTAGTGTAACAAGAATAATTACTAAAAAGATCGTTTTGTTTCTTATCATTTTTAACATTGTGAGTTAGTATTACTGATTTATAATGAGTGCAAATATATCATTAATTTATTTCTCTTTATAAATTAAACATCTAGAACTTCATAGATAGAATTCATACTCCTAAATTCTGGAACTATCTTTTTCATAAGTAATACAACAGCTTCCTTGTTATACGCTTCTGCCTCTGCATAGAGATTCTCAATTTCAGTAACTATTAACTCATAGTCATCAAATTGCTCTTGTGCAATCATTATCTTCTCGTGATAAGTATTTAACGACTTTTCTGAATCATTCAATAACTCTTCGTATAATTTCTCTCCTTTTCTAAGACCAACAATCTTTATCTCAATATCTTTGTCGGGCACAAAACCTGCTAACTTAATCATCTTTCTAGCAAGATCAATAATCTTTACGGGTTTCCCCATATCAAAAATAAATATTTCTCCACCATTCCCCATAGTCCCTGCCTCTAAAACGAGCTGACAAGCCTCTGGAATAGTCATAAAATATCTTATGACACCCGGGTGAGTAATGGTTATCGGTCCTCCAGCTGCTATTTGCTTCGAAAACAATGGCACTACTGAACCATTAGACCCCAATACGTTACCGAATCGAGTGGTTATATACTTAGTTCTGCAGCTCGGATTATTTTTCTTAATATTAAAATAGAGTGATTGCACGTATTTCTCAGCTATACGTTTGGAAGCACCCATAACGTTACTCGGATTCACAGCCTTATCTGTTGAGATCATTACGAATTTACTTGCATTGTATTTGCAGGCTAAATCTGCAATAATCTTAGTTCCCAAAACATTAGTAAAGACCGCTTGACAAGGATTTTCCTCCATCAGAGGTACATGCTTGTAGGCTGCAGCATGATAAACAACATCTGGCTTATGTGTGCTGAATATTTCCTCCATTACCTTCTCCTGTCTGATGTCAGCTACGATGGCCTGTATTCTGGATGACCTCTTCTCGTTAGCCAACTCTAAAGTGAGGCTATACAGTGGCGTTTCGGCTTGATCGACCATCACAACTTTCTTAGGGTTAAACTTAAGAACCTGCAACACTATTTCACTACCGATCGATCCGGCTGCACCTGTAATAAGGATTGTCTTTCCAGAATACTGTTCAGAAATCCCATGGTTATCAAGTACGATAGGTTTCCTCTCTAAGAGATCCTGAATCTGAAAATTAGTAACTTTCTTAGATATTTCTTTCTGATTTGCCCAATCGCTAATAATCGGCACTACATATACCTTATAGTTGTATTCCAAACAACTATCAACAATAGCAATCTGTTCTTCTTTAGTCAATGACTTATCTGTAAGGATAAGAGCCTCTGCGTTATTAATTCGCATCAACGAGTGAATCTTCTTGCTATGTGCAAAAATTGGTAAGTCTAGAATCCTCTTTGAAGTATTTTGGTTGTATTTATCTACGAACCCAACAATCTTAAACCTGTTAGGTACTTCCGAGTGCAAAGCACTTGCAACTGATATAGCGTTTGCATCAGAACCATAAATCATTGCTCTAATTCTAGTCTTTTGTTTGTTTTCTATGATATACTTATCAAACACATATTTGATCAATAATCTATAGATAAAAAGCCCGGAGAACGAGAATCCAAAGTTTATAATTAAGCCTAAACCTATAAAGAGAAAGTTCTTTCTCAATACGAAGAAGGCTAGGTTTATGCCTGCGAATACGATGAGTGAACTAGCCTGGGAGAAGAAAATCTTGAAGGCATCAACATAAGATGAATACCTAATAATCCCTGAATAGATCCTAAAAATCCTGAAGAAAAATATATTTACTATGAAATAAAAAGCAAAGCCAAGGACCTCATACTCTACAAGGAAGTATTCTTGATTAAACCTTTCAAGAATAAAGTAGGTCATAAACAGCGACAGACATAGCACAAAAATGTCAATACAAAGGATAATCCAACGCGGAAGGTAGCCCAAATTTCTAAGGGTATCTCCTAGTCTTACTATTATATTACCACTGAAACTCTGCGACATATTTTTACTCATCTGACATTGCAATTAAAACATACTAACTATACCTTGCTTCAATCCAAACACAATTATTTGAAGAATGCATCAAATACTAAGACTATTCTTGCCCTATCTGCATCGGACATATTTGAGCCTGAAGGCAAACATAAACCTTTTTTGAACAATTCTTCTGCGTCATTTGCCCCATAATACGGATAATTTTGAAATACAGGCTGTAAGTGCATCGGCTTCCATAACGGACGACTCTCTATGTTCTTAGCTTCTAATGCTAACCTCAAAGCTTCTCTTTGTTCGTAAGAATCTAATACGATACAAGATAACCAATGATTTGAAGAAAACTGCTCATTTGGCTCAGAAAATACAGTTACTCCCTGAATTTCCTTAAAATAATCTTTATAGAATGTGTTATTTGCTCTTCTTAGGCGCACATGTGCGTCCAAGACCTCCATTTGACCCCTTCCTATCCCTGCACATATATTGCTCATTCGGTAGTTATAGCCTACTTCAGAGTGTTGGTAATGAGGCGCATTGTCTCTAGCTTGAGTAGACAAAAAGACAGCCTTATCCTTTAGGTCTTTCGTATGTGTTACTATAGCACCACCACCTGAGGTAGTGATAATTTTATTTCCATTAAACGATAGAATACCTATATCTCCAAAAGTACCGCACTTTTGACCCTTATATGTACTCCCTAAGGCCTCCGCAGCATCCTCTAAGATAGGGATTTCATATTTATCCGCAACAGCTCGCACTTCATCAACCTTAAAGGGCATTCCGTAAAGGTGTACAGCTATGATCGCTTTAGGCTTTTTACCTTTAGCAATTCGGCCTTTAATTGCTTCCTCCAAAGCTTTTGGACAGAGATTCCAAGCATCTGTTTCACTGTCTACGAAAACAGGAGTTGCACCTAAATACATAATTGGGTTAGCAGAGGCAGAGAAGGTCATTGATTGACAGATTACTTCGTCACCAGGTCGCACATTAAGTAGAATAAGGCCTAGATGCAAGGCTGCAGTACCTGAGCTTAATGCACCAACAAACACATCTTGATCTAAATAAGCTTCAAGGTCTTGCTCAAAACCATTAACATTTGGTCCTAACGGAGCTACCCAATTCGAATCAAAAGCATCTTTAATATATTTCTGCTCATTACCTCCCATATGAGGAGAAGAGAGCCATATTTTTGTATCTGTCATCTTTACTATCTATTATATTGCAAATATACAACTTTTAACATTTGCTAAAATATTATGAAGTTAAATTTCACCTGTTTTTAAATGATTTATTAACTCAATCTGTAAATTTAGAGGCATTAATTTAATGAAAAGCTTTATAAAAACCTGAAATTAAACACACTATACAAATGTTTTAATTATAAGTCTTAGGTCAAGACATAGAGATCTGTTGTGGTAATAATCGAGGTTCATCTTTACTTTGTCAGGAAAAAGCACCTCATCATTATACTTAAGCGGGTCCTCTTGATTCGCTAAAAGTTGCTCTTCATTAGCATACTTGATGCTTGCCAGTGAAGTAATACCAGGCTTTAGCTTAAGTATTTTCCTTTCTTCGCCCTCAAGCATATCGTAATAACCAGGAATGTCGGGTCTAGGACCTACTAAGCTCATTTCTCCGATTAAAACATTTAGTAGTTGTGGGAACTCATCTATCTTATACCTCCTCAAAAAGTTACCTACAGGAGATATGTTCTGCGTCAGCGGATGAAAAGTCTTGAGTTTGAATATTTTGAATAGCTTAGCGTTTTGACCTACCCTTTCTTGCACAAAAAGCCCATTCGAACAGGTGTCTATAGATGCGATAACATAGCCAATGACCATAACCCAACCAAGGAATATCAATGCTACTAAAGAGAAGAAAATATCAAATAAGCGTTTAGACATTTAAGGGAAGTGTTTAATCCTGTAATCAAATTGGCTGCCCGACACCTTAGCGAGTTGATGCTTGCAGGTTATAGCATTACCAAGACTTGTATGCAACTGGCTACTCTATCAAAAATTATTGCAAATATAGTTATATTTTTAGAAATCTGTATCTAAACACATCTGAATCATGGCAATTAGCAAATCACCCTTCGTCATCAAAGGTACGTTTGACAATCTAACTTTCTATATAGATCAAGATAATGTCAACCGCGTGCGTACCAAAGGAAAGTCAGGAATTACCTCAAAAGAATTCCACAGCAATCCTATTTTTGATCGCATCCGACAACAAGGCAAAGAATTCGGAAGTGCAGTCAAAACAAGCAGGGTATTTCGCGCCCTAGCCTCGAGCTTTAACAATCGCGCCAAAGATGGCAGCTTTGCCGGACGGGTCAATAAGCTATTATTCGAAATCCTAGAAGAAGACAACCAAAATCCACTTGGAGAACGCTCAGTTGCCTACGGACTAAACACACCCGCAGGAGCAGAACGGCTCATAGGATTTGAAGGCAATAAACTAAAACCCTTAGACCATAGCCTCTTAAAGAATGGAACTTGGGACACCCAGACTTCAAGCTTCAACCTCAACCAACTCTCACTCCTCAACGATATTCAATGGCCAGAACAAGCCAGCTATGTACACTTTGCAGTAGCTCTCTCCCATTGGGATTACGAACTTGGAACCTATAATACAAGCTATAGCGAAGAAGTAATGTTCGAAAAACAAGATCAGACTATCGACCTGAATCTAAAGCCAAGTGACGTCCAAGGAGACAAGTTAGTATTGCTTTTTGTCTTTCTGAGCTTTTCAGAAAAATACAAAAACAAAATTCGTCCACTCAAAAGAAGCTTTAACTCCGTTAGTATTCAGCAAGTCTTAAAACACAGCTACGATATCAAAATCTCTAAATAAAAAAGGCTTCACTCTAAGCAAAGCGAGCCGCGGCTTTGCGAGGTTGCGGACTAAAAAAGTCTAAATTTTCAGTTATTACTAAACTTCAAAAGTATGAAAAACCTTAAAATTAAGACTTTAACCCGCAATCTTGCAAAACCCTTGTTCTCTGCTGGCTTTATTGTTTGATTAGTTTAGCAATTAATTAGTTTTTATTATCTAATGAATCTTTTAATATTTTACTTTCTTCATCTAATCTCAAATCACTTTCTTTAACTCTATAGAGAATACGAAATCTTTTAATGCTATCTTCATAAGGTCTTCCGTAATATGTAACAAGTTTCATAATAATACTGTCTTTAGAGTATCGTATAATTTTGTAACCATAAACATTCATTGTAGTAAAAATACTATCATTTGTAATTTTCCATTTATTTGTTTTATCAAAAGGAGGACGTGCTACGGTATCCAATCTAACAAACATTCTTTTTCCTATCGTATTACTCGTAATAATAGAAACACCATCTTCACCTATTTCAAACCCATATCTCATACTATAAAATTCAAGAGTGCCATTTTTATTAAAACCGTATGTATTTATGGGACCGTCTTTTATACCATATTTATATTCATATGGAAAATAGTCCCAATAACCAATGCTATCATTAGTGAGGTTTTGTGTAAACTGTTCGCTAAAATCCATTTTATTTTTATAGCAAGAATGACAAATCGTTGTTATTGCTAACAAAATAAAAAAATATCTAATGTTCCGGTTTTTCAAGTTTTTTATAATATTGTGTTTCATATCCTTGTATATTTATATTTGCTTCCATTTCTCCTGACCCCCAACGAGTAATGTTACTTATATTAACTTTTAATGTATTTGGACGTTTATTATAATCATTTATATAACTATCCATAGATTTTTTAGATGAATTAAACTCTCTTGTGTCTAATGCGTTAAGAAGTCTGTTTGCAAATTGATATGCATTATTAGCTTTATAACTATCAGAAGTTTTTGCAAAATCTGATTGTTGAGCCTCAAACATATATGTTTCTGCGTGTTCTATAAACGATATATTTTCTCCTTGAGTAGAATGATGATATTCGTGTGTGATTACTGACATTATATCATATAAATTTTCTCTGTTATATGTGTTGGGTACTGTATTTATCGAATTATCGTGCCTACTATAAAAACCTCCAACGTGACCATCTTCATTATTAGAAGTATGATGTCGAACAGTACCTGCAAAACCAGCCTGACGAGAATAATGTTCTGAAACTTTTTGATAATAATTTTGATTTCCAGTAGCAAATGGACTAAGAGACACATTTCTTCCATCAATATTAAAATATAACTTATTCCCTACTCCCGTATCTACCATTTTTTCAAATTTTCCATTTTTAAAATAGAAAATATGGTCTAAAGGTGCTCTACCGTCTGGGTCAACGTACCTAATAGGATTATTGAAAGTATAGTTATACGGACTCCAACTTGGAAATTCTTCTGCCAACGGGTCAGGAGAAAGCCAACGGCTTGTGAGTTCGGGACGTAAAGTGGATTCTGAATTTTTATCTTCGTCTGTATTGTAACCTGTGATATCTTTTTTCTTGACGTGAAAAGAGTACGAACCGATACGGACAATGCTGTCCAAATCGTGCCATTCCAAGTATTTCCCTTTACTCAATGTGGCTATTTTGGGTGTGTATCCAAACTTTTTGAAAGGATTTCCTGCCTCAATGTTGCGTTTGCGTTTTTCCTGTTCTTCAACGCTCAAACTGTCTTTGGTTTGGGCAAAGCTCAAACCGAAAGACAAAAACAGAGTGAAAAGTAGTAAGTATTTCTTCATAATCAGTCGGTTTTGGCTAAAGAAGCCTGAACTTTCGGTTAAGCACTGAACTCCAAAGATATGAAAAAACTTGAATTTAAGACTTTAACCCGCAATCTTGCAAAACCCTTGTTCTCTGCTGGCTTTGCTCATTTTCTTTAGGCTACATCATTTTTCGGGAAATTTTTTTAAACTGTCCATCAATTCTATATATAATGATGTATCAACAAAAATCATTTTAGTATTATAGAACTTTGTATCAATATTTATATATTTTTCTTGATTTTGACTTTCATAAATAAATAAACTGTCATTTTTTAATTCATAAATTACATCTACAAAACTTCCAAAATCAACATCATTATCATTATCAAATCTTTTTTCTTTATGATTGGAAAGAATAATACTATTTCTCTCAGGAACAGCCCAAGAATGAGATTTAAAATATATTTTTTTTCCATTAGAAAATTTAATTTCTTTGATTTCCCAATGTTCAGTATTAAAACACGAGTTAAAAAAAATAAGTAAAAAAACAAAAAATATTTTTTTCATAATTACAAACCGGTAAAATAACCTTCGAAAATACTCGTTCCTGAACCTTGATGTTCTCCATAAAAAGGCCAACCACCCGTTCCTTGAGTTTTGTTTGCATTCACATTGTAACCACCTGCTTTTTGCATAAAAAAAGAATAAAACCATTTGTCATTATATTTGTTTTTATCTAAAGCATTTACTTTGGTGTCAAATATAGACCTTGCATTAGCACCAAACAACATATTTCCCATACTTCGAGGTGTCATATATGTTCCGTCTGCATATTGGTATAAATCATAAAAATTACCTCCAAAAAAGGTGTTTTTTATATCATATTTTCCTGAACCTTTTAAAGGACCCAAACCTGTAGGACCTCTTGAATCTACAGCTAATTGAGCTAATGCCGCAATATAACCTTTTACATATTTTATTTCTCCCTGAAATTGTTGATTTAAAGCAGTCAAAAATTCTTGACCGTTATTATAACCTCCTTTAAAAACTGAATGTAATTGAGTACCAATAGCAGGTCCTTTAAATCCTCCTTGTTCATTATATCTGAACCCTTGATTTTTATCTGCTAATTGACCTACTATTTCTCCCGTTCTTTCATATTTTCCTTCAGAATTTTTAGTAACTCTATAAATATTTAGGTCATCATTTCGTTCTCCTCCAACTATTTTCCCATTCTCATCTACCTCAATATGGTCAATTGCAGCTCTTCCATCGGGGTCGATGAAACGGATGGGATTATTATAAACAAAATTATACGGACTCCAACTCGGGAATTCTTCTGCCAACGGGTCGGGTGAAAGCCAACGGCTTGTGAGTTCGGGTCGCAAGGTGGATTCAGAATTTTTATCTTCGTCTGTATTGTAGCCTGTGATGTCTTTTTTCTTGACGTGAAAAGAATACGAACCGATACGGACAATACTGTCCAAATCGTGCCATTCAAGGTATTTCCCTTTGCTTAATGTGGCTATTTTGGGTGTGTAGCCAAACTTTTTGAAAGGATTTCCTGCTTCAATGTTGCGTTTGCGTTTTTCCTGTTCTTCAACGCTCAAACTGTCTTTGGTTTGGGCAAAGCTCAAACCGAAAGACAAAAACAGAGTGAAAAGTAGTACGTATTTCTTCATAGTCAGTCGGTTTTGGTAAAGGTATTGATTTTTTTGTTTTGATATTTATCTCTTTCGTAATAAAGTGAAACAAGCCAATCCAAATACATTTCTTCGGGCATTTGCCTGTAACCGAGTTCGTGTATTTTGATTAAATCCTGCCTTACTTCTTCTAATATTTTTCTTGTTTCAGAATATTGATTGACTTTTGAAAAATCTGTTCCTTTACCGAACAAAATATTTTCAATCTGTTTCCCTTTGGCTTCGGTTATCAACATCATTGCACTTATGTAATTCGGAAAATATTCCAAAGCTTTGTTTGCACATTTTATCACAAAATCCAAATCGTAAAATTCGTGTTTTTGATAGCTTAAAGCCAAGTCTACCAAGCAAAGAGCAATACTTTCCTTGTCGTTAAGAGCCTTCATATAAACCCCATTTCTAATGGCATCAATGTGAATATAACCCGAAGCCATTAACCAAGCATCAATCGGGAAAATTCCGCTCGTTAATTCCGTATTGTACCAACCATCTTTTTCGCTTCGGTGCTTGATGTAAGTATGGCTTGGTGCAAGTGACAAATGTGCATTTACTCCGATTTCTTCTGCCAAAATTTTGTACAAATAGGGCAGGGAATGACAATTGCCTTTGCGTGTTGCCAAAAGTTTGGAAACGAACATATTTTCCCACTCGTAATGCCCGAAAACATCTTCAAAATCATACTCAAAAGGCAAATGCAAAAATATTTTTTCACTTTGGTCAATTATTTTTGTAGTGTCTTTCATCACAACAAACAAACTTGCGTATTTGCTTACAGTTTCCTTGTCCCGTTCGTTATATTTCAATATTCTGTTTTGTTGGATTTGAACACTTAAATTTTTTAAAAAATTGATTTGTCTGTTTACAAAAACGGTGTCTAACATTCCCTGTAAATAAGCATTTTCTACGGTAAAAACAGCTTCTTTAAAACTCAATTTCCTTTTTTCCTCCAACATATCCGACAGCTTTTCAAAGGCTTCGTCATACAAATACTGGTTTGGAATTTGAGCAAAAGCCGAAAAACTTACAAAAAGCAATAAGCAAAGTATTTTCTTCATCAGTTTTTGAATTGGTTAATTTTTATGTTGAATTGTCGTTTTATGTTTTCATTGTCCTGTTGTTGTTTGGCTTCCATTAAATCGTCAAGCCATTTTTGGTAAGCCGTTGCAGGCATATATTCATAGCCTAAATCGTCAATTTTGTGATATTGTTCGTTGGTTTGGTTGAGCATTTCGACAATAGGCGGATAAAACCGTATGTTTTGCAAATCTCTGTTATCTCTCGGATTGACACCAATCTGTTTGACAGCGTTTTCAAATTGAACGGTCAAAAAGTTGGAATTGACCATATTGGCACTTATCGATTTTGGGTCAAGTTCCAATGCTTTGCCCGCTACTTTTTTAACAAACGGACTGTAACCGAATTTATGCGTGTATCCCGATGCAAAATCGGTAAACAGTTGCGAAAGCAACTGTTTACTTGATAGTGGTTGCATATAGATACCGTTTTGTAGAGCTTCGGATTTGATATAACCCGATTGTAAAACAAAAGAATCTAACGTAAACATTCCGTTAGTCAGCTCAACATTGTACCAATTATCCTCGTCATCACGAAATTTGATGTAGGAATGATTGGGTGAAAGTGCTAAAAATGCTTCCGCTCTAATTTCTTCGGCAAGTATGAGATATAAACGAGGTAACGAATTACATTGTCCCGAACCTGTTTCCAAAAGTTTGTGTACAAACATTTTCGTCCAATCTTCCGCACCCCAATAATCGTCAAAGTCGTATTTGAAAGGTAGGTGCTTTAAATTTTCATTTTTAAGTTCAAGCGTGTCAGAGAAAAACTGAAAGAGAATTAAGTTTTTGGCAAGATTGCTGTTTTTGTCATAACCGAGTTCGTTCATTTTTTTACGAAGAAAATTACCTGTTTCTTTTACGATTTGGTTAAACTCCTCATAATCTTTTTGT
>CAZRCB010000060.1:0-11964 GCA_964598455.1 uncultured Flavobacterium sp. | reverse complement strand
GCATTAGTATAGACTAGGGCTGTTTTTAGACAAGAATTTCAATCTATTAAAAGGCATCTATACTATTTATAAGTGTCAAAAATGGACAAAATTAGTGTGAATATGTTTTTTAACAAATTAAATTCCACCAAGAATTCTTGACCTTACACTCTAATCATAATCTGAAAATTCCTGCCTCTAAATACCACAAAATCAGTTTTATTGTTTGCAGCTGTAAATGACGGGAGCAAAGCATAGCTGTTTGATTTGACGTGCTTTATGCGGTTGTTAAAATATATTTATACGATACGGCGGTAAATAGTACACTAAACTTGTAAATTAGTTTACTGTACATTTATGCCAGAAAAGAACTTGTTTGTATTTTGTTTTGAAGAAATATTTCAATACTTTAGCGACACAAATTTTTTTAAGGATAGCTAATTAAATAAAATTTTCTATTTTTGCGTCTTAATTCAAATACTAAAACAAAAAAATCATGTCAGACATTGCATCAAGAGTAAAAGCGATTATCGTTGACAAATTAGGAGTTGACGAAAACGAAGTAGTAACAGAGGCGAGCTTCACAAATGACTTAGGAGCAGATTCTTTAGACACTGTTGAGCTAATCATGGAGTTCGAAAAAGAATTTGATATTCAAATTCCAGACGACCAAGCGGAGAACATCGCAACTGTTGGTCAAGCAATCTCTTATATCGAAGAGGCTAAAAAATAATAACATAACACCTTGTGTCGTTACAATTGCGATGCAAGGTGTGTTATTTTTAATGTAAGAATACTAAAGTTGTTCAAGTAAACAACTTAACTATGATATATACCCATATTAGTCTTGTCAGAATTCTCGAGATTGTATGGGTTTTTTTAAAATATAAATTGTTTTCAATATGGCATTAAGAAGAGTTGTAGTAACAGGTTTAGGAGCACTGACTCCGATAGGTAACAATATAGAAGAATATTGGAACGCACTTATCAACGGAGTAAGCGGAGCTGCGCCTATTACTTATTTTGACGCTTCAAAGTTCAAAACCCAATTTGCATGTGAGGTCAAGAATTTTAATGTAGAAGATTTTATAGACAGAAAAGAAGCCCGAAGAATGGATAGATATGCACAGTATGCTATGGTTACAGCAACTGAAGCGATTCAAGACGCAGGCTTTGACTTTGATAAATTAGATTTAGACAGATCAGGGGTGATTTGGGGTTCAGGTATCGGAGGTTTAGAGACTTTCCAAGACGAGGTGACGAATTTCAACCAAGGTGACGGAATGCCAAAATTCAACCCTTTCTTTATACCGAAAATGATTGCTGATATTGCGGGAGGACTTATCTCGATTAAGTACAACTTCAGAGGGCCAAACTTTACGACGGTTTCTGCTTGTGCTTCTTCTACCAACGCAATTATCGATGCGTTCAATTACATCAGATTAGGTCAAGCCGATGTCATTCTGACGGGAGGTTCTGAAGCTGCAGTAACTATTGCAGGAATCGGAGGTTTTAACGCGATGCACGCACTTTCTACACGCAACGATGATCCAAAAACAGCCTCAAGACCTATGGACAAAGACCGCGATGGTTTTGTTTTAGGAGAAGGCGCTGGAGCTCTAGTTCTAGAAGAGTACGAACACGCCGTAGCACGTGGCGCAAAAATCTATTGCGAAATAGGAGGTGGAGGAATGTCAGCAGATGCGCATCACCTTACTGCACCACATCCAGAAGGACTAGGAGCTAAAAACGTAATGATTAACTGTCTGAGAGATGCAGGAATGAAACCATCAGAAGTTGATGGCGTAAATATGCACGGAACTTCTACGCCACTTGGTGATATCGCTGAAACAAAAGCGATATTAGAAGTCTTCGGAGAACATGCATATAACCTGAACCTGACTTCAACCAAATCGATGACAGGACACTTATTAGGAGCGACAGGAGCTATTGAGGCTATAGCTTGTATATTATCTATCAAGCACGGAATCATACCTCCAACAATCAATCACTTTACAGACGACGAAAACATCGACCCTAAACTGAATTTTGGATTTAATAAAGCCCAGAAAAAAGACGTAAATGTCTTGATGAGCAATACGTTCGGGTTCGGAGGTCACAATGCTTGCATACTAGTAAAAAAATTAGGGTTATAATTTTCAAATGAATTTCCTAAGAAAAATGTTGAAAAAATCCCGTACTGAACAAGACGGGATTTTTTTAAAAAAAATCAACCAAATTGTCGGATTTAAACCCGACAATTTAGAAATTTACCAAAGAGCCTTTACTCACAGCTCTGTAAATAAAATGGATAGCAATGGCAATATCATCAGCTATGAAAGATTAGAGTTTTTAGGTGATGCCATATTGGGGAGCGTAATCGCGACCTATCTCTATAAAGAAGTACCCAACCAAAACGAAGGTTATCTCACAAAAATGCGAGCAAAAATTGTTAGCAGAGAAAACCTCAATAACTTAGGCAAACAACTCGGACTCATAGGTTTGATAGAAAGCAAAATATCAAAAAACAACATCGGAGATAACATTCACGGAAACCTATTTGAAGCTCTCATCGGAGCTATTTATCTCGATAAAGGATATACTGCTTGTGAGAGGTTTATAAATACTAAACTCGTGCAGCCCTATGTAGATATCGAAAGGTTAGAGGGAAAAGTGATTAGCTATAAAAGTCTGCTTATTGAATGGTGCCAAAAGCATAAAAAGAACTTTAAAATTCATGTCGAAGAAGAGGAAAGTGCAGATGTTCAAAAATATTTTGCAGCTAGACTGTTCATTGATGACAAACAAATTGCTAAAGCTAGAGCTACCTCAAAGAAAAAAGCAGAAGAAATCGCATCAAAACGAGCTTACTTTGTATTTCAAGAAGATATTTCAAGAAGAAAGTAAACGTCTTTATTGCAAATAATTACGAACATGACATACGACTATTTTATAGTAGGAGCAGGACTAGCAGGTATTTGTTTCTCTGAAGTCGCACTTCAAAAAAACAAAAGTTTTTTTGTTTTGGACAAAGGAGTTTCCTCCTCGGTAGTTGCGCCTGGCGTGTTTAACGCTGTCATACTCAAGAGGTTAACCCTCTCGCTTAGTGCGCAAAAACAATTGGCGCTGCTCAAAGAGTTCTACCCAAAAATCGAGCAACGACTAGGTGCAGCACTGATACATCACCTGCCTACATACCGCCGATTGACGTCGTTTGAAGAACAAAATAACTTTATTGTCGCCTCTGATAAGCCACTTTTCTCTGATTTTCTCGCTGCAGACATTATACATAAAGACTTTAAGCATATTCAAGCCCCTTTTGGCTACGGACAGATGAAACAGACGGGCTATGTAGAGGTCAAAAAGATGCTTGCTTCTTATATAGAATATCTGAGAGAAAACAATTCTTTCTCTGAAGAAGAATTCGATTTTTCTAAGCTTAATATTTCTGAAGATTTCGTGGAATACCAAGGTAAAAAAGCCAAAAACATCATCTTTGCAGAAGGCTTTGGGATGAAACGAAATCCTTATTTCCATGATTTGCCACTCGATGGTACTAAAGGTGAACTATTGATCATAAAAGCCAAAGATCTAGACTTAGACGTAATGCTAAAGTCAGATATATTCATGCTCCCTTTAG
Organism: uncultured Flavobacterium sp.; assembly: GCA_964598455.1. GTDB lineage: Bacteria > Bacteroidota > Bacteroidia > Flavobacteriales > Flavobacteriaceae > Flavobacterium. The sequence goes on along the minus strand of CAZRCB010000060.1, from coordinate 8,345 downwards.
GGGACGGAATATTTAAGGTAGGCGCAACCTATAATTGGGATGACAAAACCTCAGACCCTACTGAAGGCGGAAAACAAGAACTTGTCGAATTGTTAAAGAAGACCATTGACTCTGACTTTGAGATTATTGATCATCTAGCAGGTATTCGTCCTACAGTAAAAGACAGAAGACCGATTGTCGGAAGACATCCGGAGTATAAAAACATGTATCTTCTCAACGGATTAGGGACAAGAGGTGTGATGTTAGGTCCCTATTTAGCACAAAATCTTTTTAATGCAATCGAGTTTGACGTACCTTTGAGTGAAGAGATAAATGTAAATAGGTTTTACAAGAAAAATAAATAGAAGTTGATTTTATAGATAATAATGAGAATTGATATTATAACAGTATTGCCAGATTTGCTCAAAAGTCCTTTTGAAGCATCAATTATGAAACGCGCTATTCAGAAGGGATTGGTTGAGGTTCACTTTCATAACCTTAGGGATTATTCCACAAACAAACACAAGAATGTAGATGATTACCAATTTGGCGGTGGAGCGGGAATGGTGATGACTATTGAACCAATTGATAGGTGTATTACAAAACTAAAGGCAGAGCGAGAGTATGATGAAATAATTTATATGACTCCAGATGGCGAGACGCTAAACCAACAAATGGCAAATTCAATGTCTTTGTATCAAAATATAATTATCCTATGCGGACATTATAAAGGAGTTGACCAAAGGGTAAGAGATCATTTTATCACAAGAGAAATTTCTATTGGAGATTATGTGCTTTCGGGCGGAGAATTGGGTGCGCTAGTATTGTGTGATGCACTTATTCGACTTATTCCTGGAGTGCTAAGTAACGAAACCTCAGCACTTACTGATAGTTTTCAGGATAATTTGCTCTCAGGACCAATATATACACGCCCTGCGGAATATAAAGGTTGGAAGGTTCCAGAGGTGCTCTTGAGTGGCGATTTTGCTAGGATTGATCAATGGAGAGAGGAAAAATCATTCGAACATACAAAAAATAGACGTCCTGATTTGTTAAATGAGAATTAAGTTGTAACTTTGCAGTCGTTTTAGTGGTGGAATAATATTTTTCAATATTTTTTAACAAACTATTATTTTGATAAAAAATTGTTGTATAATTGTATCATAAATACTAAAAGGCAAAAGAGTTGTTTATAAATTATTCCAGAGTATGAGTAAGAGATATTTGTTTTTATCGGTTATCCTATTAGGAGTTGTTGAGAGTGTTTTTGCTCAAACACCTCCACCGTGTCCTATTTGTCCTCCAGACGAACAAATTCCAATTGACGGAGTGCCATTGTTTGTTGCCTTGATCATAGCTACCGCATCAGGATTGTTTCTTTTGTCAAAATTTAATAGAAAAACAACTAAGTAATATGTCACATTACTTTAAAAAATAACGAAAGCCTATAGGAAACTATAGGCTTTTTAGTTTTGCGATATATTTACCGACCACATCAAATTCTAAATTGACCAAACTCCCTATGCTTAAGTCCTTAAAGTTGGTGAGTTCTAGTGTATAGGGTATAATAGCAACGTCAAAAGTATTTATCCCAGAATTTACAACAGTTAAGCTCACTCCGTTTACCGTAATTGAGCCTTTTTCAATAGTGATATTTCCTAAGGATTTGTCGTATTCAAAACTGTAGTAAGTGCTGCCACTTGCAGGACGGATTGCCGTACATACAGCTGTTTGGTCAACATGTCCTTGCACAATATGCCCGTCTAATCGATCGCCCAAACGCATACCTCTCTCAAGATTTACTTTGTCGCCGATTTTCCAGGTGCCAATGGCGGTTTTTTCAATAGTCTCTTTGATGGCAGTAACGCTATATTCACTATTGTTAATATTTACGACTGTTAGACAAATTCCATTGTGAGAAACGCTCTGGTCAACTTTTAGTTCGCTTGTAAATGTTGCGCTCACAGTTACTAGGAGGTTCTCTTGCTCCTTTTTAATTTCTGTAATAGTGCCTAATGTTTCAATGATTCCTGTGAACATATCCATATATTTTTTCTAAATTTGCCTGTAAAAATAGTAATAAATATACAGAGATAATGGTAAGGAAATCAGAAAAGATTATAGTCGGAATTTCAATTGGAGATTTGAACGGAGTTGGGTCTGAGGTAATTCTCAGGACTTTTGAAGATGTTCGAATGCTCGAATTCTGCACGCCTGTTATTTTTGCGAACACAAAAATCTTTTCTCATATAAACAAAACAATAGGTACAAATATCAGTTTTCACGGAATTGAAAGTCTAGACCAATTGGTTTTTGGCAAAATCAACGTGCTGAATCTTTGGAAAGAAAACCTAAACATCGAGTTCGGTAAAGAAGACAAACAGCTGGGCAAATATGCAATGTTGTCGTTTGAACACGCTACCAAAGCACTGAAAGAAGGGAAGATAGATGTGCTGGTTACTGCTCCTATAAATAAGCATAATGTAGGGGTTGATCAAAAGAAATTTGTAGGGCATACAGAGTATTTAAGTAACGAATTAGAAGGGCAAGCGCTAATGCTATTAACTTCAGAAGACTTAAAGGTAGGTTTGCTCACAGGGCATGTGCCGCTAAAGGATGTTTCGTCAAAGCTGACTGAAGACCTCATCAGCAAAAAAGTGAAAATTCTAGAGAAATCGCTTATTCAGGATTTTAGCATCGTAAGGCCAAAAATTGCTGTTTTGGGCTTAAATCCGCATTGTGGTGATGACGGTGTTATTGGTGATGAGGATGATAAAGTGCTAAGGCCAGCAATTGCAAAACTATTCGAACAAGGACACTTGGTCTTTGGGCCGTTCTCGGCTGATGGTTTTTTCGGAAATGAATCCTATAAAAAATATGATGCAGTCTTGGCAAGTTATCACGACCAAGGCCTAATCCCGTTCAAAACAATAGCTTTCGGACAAGGCGTTAACTTTACGGCTGGATTAAATAAGATACGTACTTCTCCAGATCACGGAACAGCTTTTGATATCGCCGGAAAGGGAATTGCCGACTTCAGCTCGTTCAGAGAAGCAGTTTATTTGGCGATAGATATATATAACAATAGAAATCTATACAAAGAAATCAGCGCAAACCCACTGAGAGTAACAGAAAAACAATCAGAATCAAAAAAATAACAACTTTGTTTTGGGTTCTGTAATATTTTGTATATTTGCAAACTCAAAAGTTTAGGAGATGGGTGTGATGAAAGAATTTTTAATACCATTTGTAGGGTTAAAATTAGGTGAGCACAATTTTGAATATCAAATAAACAATACGTTCTTTCAAGAATTTGAGTACGATCAGTTTGATGATGTTAGTGTTAGAGTAGATGTTACCCTAAACAAGAAAGAATCTCTAATGGAGTTCTCGTTTAGGCATAAGGGTGTCGTAAACCTCCCTTGTGATTTGACAGGAGAACCTTTTGATTTGCCAATCGAAGGTGAAATGCTGCTGATAGTAACCTTTGGAGATGCGTATAATGATGATAATGAAGAGTTGCTAGTGTTGCCTCAAGGAGAATATCAGCTGAACATAGCTCAGTATATATATGAGGCGATTGTTTTGTCTGTACCTGTTAAAAGAGTAAGGCCCGAGGTTCAGAACGGAGATATAGATATGTCAGTTTACGGGATGCATATCATAGATCAACAACCAGAAGTAAATGAAGAAGAGATAGAAATAGACCCTAGGTGGGAAAAGCTTAAAGAATTATTAAAAGACAAATAAAATAACAAACCATAAAAGTATAGAAGATGGCACATCCTAAAAGAAAGACCTCAAAAACAAGAAGAGATAAAAGACGTACGCACTATAAAGCTAGCGTTCCTCAAATTGCTACCTGCCCGGTTACTGGTGAGGCACATTTATACCACAGAGCTTATTGGCATGAAGGTAAAATGTATTACAGAGGTCAAGTAGTTATTGATAAACAAGAGGCCGTTGCATAATCTGATTATCAGCAAGATAAGGCTCCCCTAAAAGGGGAGTTTTTTATTGGCTTTTATTTGCAAAAGTTTTATTTTTTTTTGTAATTTGCCCCTTAATCTCAAAAATTGTCTTTTTGAGAAATTAAATTTATTTTCATGACAAGAATCTCAGCAGCTATTACTGCAGTGGGAGCCTATGTTCCCGACTATGTGTTATCTAATAAAATATTAGAAACAATGGTAGATACTAATGATGAGTGGATTACTGCCCGTACAGGAATCAAAGAAAGAAGGATTCTAAAAGAAGAAGGTGCTGGCACATCGTTCATGGCTATAAAAGCTGCACAAAACCTAATCAAAAAATCCGGATTAGATCCTAAGGAGATAGATTTGGTTTTAGTAGCTACTGCTACACCCGATATGCCTGTGGCTTCAACAGCAGTCTATACCGCTACACAAATCGGAGCTGTTAATGCTTTTGCGTATGACTTACAGGCGGCTTGCTCTAGTTTCTTATACGGAATTTCTACAGCCTCAGCATATATAGAGTCAGGAAGATACAAGAAAGTATTGCTTATAGGTTCTGACAAGATGTCTTCAATAATTGACTATACAGACAGGGCAACTTGTATTATCTTTGGAGATGGTGCAGGAGCTGTTTTATTTGAGCCCAATACAGAAGGTCTGGGTTTTCAAGATGAGTACCTGAAGTCTGATGGTTTAGGAAGAGACTTTCTGAAAATTGAGGCTGGAGGATCTATACTGCCTGCCACAGAAGAAACAGTAAAAAACAAACAGCATTTTGTACATCAAGAGGGGCAAACTGTTTTTAAATATGCTGTCTCAGGAATGGCGGATGTCTCAGAAAAAATTATGCAGCGAAACAAGCTTACGAAAGACAGCGTAGATTGGTTGGTTGCTCATCAAGCCAATAAGAGGATTATAGACGCCACAGCTCATAGAATGGGGCTTGAAGACTCAAAAGTGTTGATCAATATCCACCGATACGGAAACACTACTTCGGCAACATTGCCATTATTGCTGAGTGATTTTGAATCACAACTAAAAAAAGGAGATAACATTATTTTTGCTTCATTTGGAGGAGGATTCACCTGGGGTGCAATCTACTTGAAATGGGCGTACAATTCTAAATAATAAACACTAACAAAACCTAAGAATTATGGATTTAAAAGATATTCAAAACCTAATTAAGTTTGTAGCAAAGTCTGGGGCAACCGAGGTAAAACTCGAGATGGAAGACATTAAAATAACTATCAAAACTGCCATAGATAAAGAAGGGGAACCAACTACTTATGTTCAACACATACCTATGCCACAAGGGATGTCTCAGATGATGACCACCCCACAAGCCGCTACAACAAGCCCTGAACAAGCCGCTACGAATGCCGCTGCAGAAGAGAGCTCTAAGTACATCACTATTAAGTCTCCAATAATCGGTACTTTCTACAGAAAGCCCTCGCCAGACAAACCAGCTTTTGTTGAAGTAGGCGCAACAATTGCTCAAGGTGATGTTTTGTGTGTGATTGAAGCGATGAAACTCTTTAACGAAATCGAATCAGAGTACTCAGGGAAAATCGTAAAAGTATTGGTCGATGACTCTACACCAGTAGAATTTGATCAACCTCTGTTTTTACTAGACCCATCTTTATAGAAATTTTAAATTTATATGTTGAATAATTTCTCAAGGATAAGCTGCTGCGTTAGTAGAAATTAGTCTTGTTTTTAAAATTCAGCATTTAATCTAATTTAAAATTCAGGATTTATAATTTAAAATTTCAAAAGATTATGTTTAAAAAAATATTAATTGCCAATAGAGGAGAAATTGCACTTCGGGTAATCAGGACTTGTCGCGAGATGGGAATTAAAACCGTAGCTGTATATTCTACAGCCGATGCTGATAGCTTGCATGTGCGATTTGCTGATGAGGCAGTATGTATAGGACCTGCTCCTAGCAACTTGTCATATTTGAAGATGTCTAACATCATCGCTGCGGCTGAAATTACCAATGCCGATGCAATTCACCCTGGCTACGGATTTTTATCAGAAAATGCTAAGTTTTCCAAAATTTGTCAAGAAAGCGGAATAAAGTTCATTGGAGCTTCTCCTGAAATGATCGATAAAATGGGAGACAAAGCTTCGGCTAAAGCAACTATGAAAGCAGCAGGAGTGCCGACTATACCTGGTTCAGATGGAATAATAGAAAGCTTTGAACAAGCCCAAAAAGTAGCTAAAGAAACAGGTTATCCAGTAATGCTTAAAGCAACTGCTGGAGGTGGAGGAAAGGGAATGCGCGCTGTATGGAAAGCAGAAGACTTGCATAAAGCATGGGAAAGTGCTCGACAAGAAGCTGCTGCCGCCTTCGGAAATGATGGTATGTATATGGAGAAACTCATCGAAGAACCTCGCCATATCGAAATCCAGATTGTAGGAGATGCTTACGGAAAAGCCTGTCATCTTTCAGAGAGAGACTGCTCAATACAAAGACGTCACCAAAAACTAACAGAAGAAACACCATCGCCATTTATGACCGATGAGCTGCGCAAGAAAATGGGTGAGGCAGCCGTAAAAGCAGCTGAGTTTATTAAATATGAAGGCGCAGGAACAATCGAATTCTTAGTAGATAAACATAGAAATTTCTATTTTATGGAAATGAATACTAGAATTCAGGTAGAGCACCCAATCACTGAGCAAGTTATCGATTATGACCTCATTAGAGAGCAAATCTTAGTTGCTGCAGGCGTAAAGATCTCAGGAAAAGATTATTTCCCAAAACTGCACGCGATTGAATGTAGAATCAATGCAGAAGATCCGTACAATGATTTCAGACCGTCTCCAGGAAAAATCACTACTTTTCATGCACCAGGAGGACACGGAGTGCGTCTAGATACACACGTGTATTCAGGATATGTGATTCCGTCGAATTATGATTCGATGATTGCTAAACTAATCACGACTGCTCAAACACGTGAAGAAGCAATCGCTAAGATGAAGCGAGCTCTAGATGAATTTGTAATCGAAGGCGTAAAAACAACCATTCCTTTCCACAGACAACTAATGGATGAACCTGATTATGTAGCAGGAAATTATACCACTAAGTTCATGGAAACTTTTCAGATGAAATAATAACAAGAAGAAGCCCGTCTCTAATTATAGGAATGGGCTTCCTTATTTTTTAAAAGAAATGAATAAAAAAATTATTGCCACAGCTCTTATTTTAGGAATGATTTCAATCATCCTTGGTGCTTTCGGAGCACACGCACTCAAAAAAGTATTGACGCCAGAACACTTATCTAGTTTTGAAACAGGCGTAAGATACCAGATGTATCACGCGCTATTCTTGCTTTTTTTAGCCAATGCCAACTTTATAACTGAGAAGAAAAAGAACTTGGTTTATATGCTAGTGCTCATCGGAGTAATTCTGTTTTCAGGTTCGATTTACTTGTTGACAACTAAAGAAATCACCTCAATTGACATCAGCTCTATTGCTTTTATTACACCAATTGGAGGGCTGTTTTTGATCTCGGCTTGGTTCCTATTTTTGATGACTATCTTAACACGTAAATAAATGTTGTTTTTTTAAGTCAAAATTGATAATAATTTATAATTTTGCTCTTAAATATCTTTTTTGCAACACAAGTAATATATTTCTAAAAAATGAGTACAAAATCTATAAAATCAGTTTCGTTAGATAGCTTAGGGATTACCAATGCTAAAATAAATTATCAACTTTCACCAGACGAATTGCACGCTATTACTATTGAGAATGGGCAAGGAGTAGAGAGCTCACTTGGTGCTTTAGCAGTCAATACAGGGAAGTTTACAGGACGTTCTCCTCTAGATAGATTTATCGTAAAAGACGCTATAACAGAAGACAAAGTGTGGTGGGGAAAAGTAAACCTTCCGTTTGATTCAGATAAATTCGGAAAATTATTAGACAAAGTCACTACTTACTTATCAGATAAAGAAATTTATGTAAGAGACAGTTATGTTTGTTCTGAGGAAAAATACAGTATGAACGTAAGAGTTGTTACAGAAACAGCTTGGTCAAACTTGTTCTGTTACAATATGTTTTTACGTCCAGATCAGGCAAAACTGATGAACTTTACTCCAGAATGGCATGTAATCTGTGCGCCAAATTTTTTAGCTGATCCTGCAGTTGACGGAACCCGTCAAGAAAACTTTGCAATCTTAGACTTTACCCGAAAGATAGCCCTTGTGGGTGGAACGGGTTATACAGGTGAGATGAAAAAAGGAATTTTTTCAGCGCTTAACTTTATACTACCTGTATTCAAAAACACATTGCCAATGCACTGTAGTGCTAACGTAGGTGACGACGGAGATACAGCTATTTTCTTCGGTTTGTCAGGAACAGGAAAAACAACCCTATCAGCTGAC
>CAZRCB010000059.1:0-12046 GCA_964598455.1 uncultured Flavobacterium sp. | reverse complement strand
GACAGTGTTCAGTATTTTTTTGTGAATGTAGATAAAATATCAGATTTAGAATAAGCTTATTAGATGAAACATTGGAAATTTGTAATTGTAGAAAGTGATAATCAGAAATTGATTTTAGAGCGTTTTATTCCAAAACAATTATTTGAATAGGTTTAAAAACGATTCAAACAGAATGAATTATAGAATTTTAATTATGGGTTTATTTAGTGTAATTCTCTCGTTTTTTGGTTGTGGTAAAAACACAAAAGAAAATCAGGGGAATTTTCCTTTTGTTGCTAAAAGAATTAAAATAAATCAACTTAATGAAGAATTAAAACTTTTACAAGAGGGAAAAACGGAATATGATTTCATAGGAATAACCTCAAACGGAATAGATTGTATTTATTTTATGAAAGAGAATGATGTTTTTCAAATAGAATTTGAAGCAATGATTATGGCACAAACTCCTTATATAGAAAAGCTAAAAGATTTTGCCATATCTAAAAATTTTAATCATAAAATGACTTCATACGGAAACAAACCGAGATATGATGCAAAAGAAGCTCCTGTTATCAGAATTGAAACAAATTTAAAGCTAAATGAAGTTGCTGAAATAGGAAGCCTGATTCAATCTGAAATATTTGGCAATAATTCAGATACAGAATTTGACGTAGTTCCATAATAAAAAAAATAAACCATAATCGGCTTACAGCATACAGCTTAAAGCCTAAAGCAAATCAATATGAAATACGACATTATAATTTTAGGAAGTGGTCCCGGAGGTTACGTAACCGGAATCAGAGCATCGCAACTCGGATTTAAAGTTGCTATTGTTGAAAAAGAGAACTTAGGCGGAATCTGTCTGAATTGGGGATGTATCCCGACCAAAGCATTATTAAAATCAGCTCAGGTTTTTGATTACCTGAAACACGCATCAGATTACGGACTCAAAGTAAACGATGTAGATAAAGATTTCGGAGCTGTTATCGAGCGCTCTAGAAACGTTGCTGATGGCATGAGCAAAGGAGTACAATTCCTAATGAAGAAAAATAAAATCGATATCATTGATGGATTCGGAAAAGTAAAGCCAGGCAAGAAAGTCGAAGTAAAAGATAAAGACGGCAAAATAACTGAATATTCAGCTGACAATATTATTATTGCTACAGGAGCTCGTTCTAGAGAGTTGCCAAACTTACCTCAAGATGGTAAAAAAGTAATTGGCTACCGTCAGGCAATGACTCTTGCTGAGCAACCAAAAAGTATGATTGTTGTGGGTTCAGGAGCTATCGGAGTTGAGTTTGCACATTTCTATAATTCGATGGGAACAGACGTGACTATCGTTGAATTTATGCCAAATATCGTTCCGGTTGAAGATGAAGATATCTCAAAACAAATGGAACGTTCGCTGAAAAAAGCAGGAATCAAAATTATGACGAACTCTTCGGTTGAAAAAGTAGATACGTCAGGAAATGGAGTGAAAGCAACAGTGAAAACAGCCAAAGGAGAAGAAATCCTAGAAGCAGATGTTTTACTTTCGGCTGTAGGAATTAAATCAAATATTGAAGGAATCGGGCTGGAAGAAACAGGAATCAAAACAGATAAAGATAAAATCCTAGTAAATGATTTTTACCAAACTAATGTTGCAGGATATTATGCGATTGGCGATGTAGTTCCAGGTCAGGCATTAGCTCACGTAGCTTCTGCTGAGGGAATTTTGTGTGTGGAGAAAATCGCAGGATTAAACCCAGAACCGCTTGATTACGGAAATATTCCAGGATGTACGTATGCAACTCCAGAAATAGCTTCTGTAGGTATGACCGAGAAAAATGCAAAAGAGGCTGGATACGAAATTAAAGTAGGTAAATTCCCATTCTCTGCTTCAGGAAAAGCAAAAGCAGCAGGAACTCCAGACGGATTTGTAAAAGTAATTTTTGATGCAAAATACGGTGAATGGTTAGGATGTCATATGATTGGTGCAGGAGTTACCGATATGATTGCAGAAGCTGTTGTAGCTCGAAAACTAGAAACTACAGGATATGAAGTGCTAAAATCTGTTCACCCGCACCCAACAATGAGTGAAGCAGTGATGGAAGCTGTAGCAGACGCTTACGGCGAAGTAATACACTTATAACATAAACTTGATAGTACACGAAAATCCTCCCTGAGCATAAGACTCTTGGAGGATTTTTTATTTTGAGTGAACTTTAAGTTAGAGGTTAGAAATGCAGATATAACACTAATTTCACTTTGATAAGAAGTCTCTAGTAGTAAATATAAACTATCTTTGCGAGCAAAAATTATTTAATGGAAATTATTGACTTTATACTTCACATTGACCAGTACTTATTTCAGTTCGTAAATGATTATGGCATGTGGGTGTATGCCATTTTGTTCTTGATTATTTTTGTAGAAACAGGTGTCGTAATAATGCCGTTTTTGCCAGGCGATTCGCTTTTGTTTGCAGCGGGAATGTTAGCAGCACAGCCCAACGAACTCAATATCTGGGTTATAATTGTACTTTTGTTAATTGCAGCTGTGACAGGTGATTCTTTGAATTATTCGATAGGCAAAAGATTCGGAATGCGCCTTACAAAATTCAAAATATTCGGCAAACAAGTAGTCCAAGACGAACACATCGACAAAACTCATTCGTTTTATGAAAAGTATGGTAGCAAGACGATTGTAATCGCTCGTTTTGTTCCGATAGTCAGAACCTTAGCGCCATTTGTCGGAGGTATCGGGCGAATGAATTACGCTACTTTTTTGACCTACAACGTGGTCGGAGCTATACTTTGGGTGGTCGGAATCACACTAGCAGGGTTTTTCTTAGGTAATATTCCACTCATAAAAGAAAACTTCTCAAAAGTAGTGCTGCTGATTATATTCTTGTCAATTCTCCCGATAGTCTATGAGGTAATCAAAGGAAAGTTTTTCAATAAAAATAAAGAAAACTAAGTAGTTCTAGAGGTAACTATACAAAGTCAGTCCTTATCCAAAGCGGATAAGGACTGACTTTGTATAAAAGCTATTCTGAAATTTTATTTAACAGTAGTAAACACAGAGAGCAGCACATAAGTGATGATGACTAAAGGTACTCCCAAGATGTTGAAAACTGCCAATAAAACCACTGTGAGCAGTAAGAAGAAAATCTGTAGTTTGTATTTTGCAAAGCTAAAGTTCTTTATTTTTAATGAAAACAAAGGTAGTTCAGCATTCAGGATATACGCGCTTAGCACAGAAATTCCTAACAATACCCAAACATTGGTCAATGCAGTAACGGCAAATTCAAAATCAGCAGCTTGTACAACTAGTGGTAAACTCAAGATAAAAAGTGCATTGGCAGGCGTAGGCAATCCGATAAAAGAATCTGTTTGTTGAGTATCGATATTGAATTTAGCCAAACGCATACACGAGCCCAAAGTGATGATAAATCCAAAATAAGGCAAAAATTCAGTAGTAGAATAGTCGGATAACATTTTGAACATAACAAATCCCGGCACGACACCGCTAGTCACCATATCAGCTAGAGAGTCGAGTTGTAAACCCAATTCGCCTTCTACTTTAAAAAGTCGTGCAAAAAATCCGTCAAAGAAATCGAAGAAAATCCCTAAACTCACAAAGATAAAAGCCATCATAAAGGCTTCTTTAGTAGCATAAACAAGCGCAATACAACCTGAAAAAAGGTTTAAAAGGGTAATGAAATTAGGAATGTGTTTCTTCATTTTTACTGTTTTTTAAAAGCCCAAAGATACAAAGAAAGCACTTTGTAAATTTACAAACACAAATATTCACATAAGAAAAATGAATTAAAACACAATAACCCGATGGATTTAGAGTTTACTCTTTAGAAAAAATAGCTGATATTTGCCCAAATTATTTCATTTTGAAAAAATCCATTGTTTTCTTTTTTATATGCTGCTTTTCAGCGACCTATGCTCAATCACTTCGCAAATACTCTAACGAGTTTATGAATATTGGCGTCGACGCAGCCTCACTCGGGCTCTCAGGTGCTGTTACAGCAAGCGTTTCAGATGTTACCTCAGGCTATTGGAATCCAGCAGGACTGATGAAGGTAGAAGACACCCAACTAGCGCTAATGCACGCCAGTTATTTTGCCAATATCGCCCAATATGATTATATCGGATATGCCAAAAATATCGATGACAGAAGTGCCTTCGGGATTACCTTAATCCGCTTCGGAGTCGATGATATAATGGATACTACCCAACTTATTGACAACAACGGAAATATTGATTACAACCGAATCAGTTTGTTCTCAGCAGCAGATTACGGAGCGATTTTCTCCTATGCAAGAAAGCTGCCTCTCGACGGATTTACCTATGGCGTGAATGCAAAAGTTATTCGAAGAATTATCGGTGAATTTGCTGATTCTTGGGGTTTTGGTTTTGATGTAGGCATTCAATTTGAACGCAATGAATGGATGTTTGGACTCATGTTTAGGGATATTACTACCACTTATAACATTTGGAATATCAACGAAAAAGAATACGAAAAAATCAAAGATGCCATCCCCGGAGAAAATCAAGAATTACCTGAATCAACCGAGATGACCATCCCAAAAGTGCAGTTGGGCGTAGCCAGAAAATTCATCATCAGACATGATTATAGTATTTTGGCAAGTGCCAATATGAATATGCGCTTTGCACAGACCAATGATGTCTTTTCGAATAACTTAGTGAGTATTGACCCAGCTTTGGGCGTTGAAGCGGGCTATATCGATATGATTTTCTTGAGAGCAGGTGTAGGAAACTTTCAGAATGTAAAACAAATTGATGGTTCTGAATCTGTAAACTTCCAGCCCAACATCGGATTGGGATTCAAATACAAAGGCATACAAGTAGATTATGCTTTGACCGATATTGGTGATCAGAGCGTGGCTTTGTATTCAAATATATTTTCGCTAAAAGTAGATTTAGATATTTTTAGACGCTAATTACATGCCCATACTTAAGGCAAATGACTTTCCACTTCAAACAAAATAAGCTACTTTTGCAGAACTAACTATTATATAAAAAATGAAGGCAACAATTTCACAACTACAAGATCTTTCCATTCAGGTCAGAAGAGATATTCTCAGAATGGTACACGCTGTAAACTCAGGACATCCAGGCGGATCTCTTGGTTGTACAGAATTTCTAGTCGCACTTTATCAAAATCTAATGACCCGCAAAGAAGGCTTTGATATGGACGGAAAAGAAGAAGATTTATTCTTTTTATCAAACGGACATATCTCTCCAGTTTTGTATTCTGTTTTAGCAAGAAGCGGTTATTTTCCGGTAGAAGAGCTAAAGACTTTTAGACTCATCAACTCGAGATTACAAGGACACCCAACCACACACGACGGATTGCCAGGAGTTAGAGTAGCCTCAGGTTCATTGGGTCAAGGAATGTCAGTGGCTATCGGAGCAGCACTTGTCAAAAAACTAAACCACGATGACCATTTGGTATATAGCCTTCACGGAGATGGAGAATTGCAAGAAGGACAAATTTGGGAAGCGGCTATGTATGCTGCTGCCAAAAAAGTAGACAACCTAATTTCGACCATTGACCTTAACGGAAAACAAATCGACGGACCAACAGATGAAGTACTTCACCTAGGTAGTCTGAAAGCAAAGTTTGAAGCCTTCGGATGGGATGTGTTAGAAATCAAAGAAGGAAATAATATAGAAGCCATTATCGAAGGAATGACTAAGGCGAAAGCCTTGACAGGCAAAGGAAGACCAGTTTGTGTATTGTTGTATACTGAAATGGGGAATGGAGTTGACTTTATGATGCATACCCACGCTTGGCACGGAAAAGCACCTAATGACGAGCAGCTTGAAAAAGCATTGGCTCAAAATCCTGAAACTTTAGGAGATTATTAGAACGCTGCACCAAGCAGGTAAATCAATCAGGTAAACACAACTTCTTTTAAAAAATTTGACAATGAAAAAATATACTAATACAGGAAATATAGATACACGCTCTGGTTTTGGAGCTGGACTTACAGAGTTAGGAAAAACAAACCCGAATGTAGTGGCGCTTTGTGCTGATCTTATCGGTTCACTTAAAATGGATGACTTTAAGAAAGATAATCCAAGTCGTTTTTTTCAGATCGGAATTGCCGAGGCAAATATGATCGGGATTGCAGCGGGAATGACCATCGGAGGTAAAATTCCGTTTACCGGAACTTTCGCTAACTTTTCTACCGGAAGAGTCTATGACCAAATCCGTCAGTCTGTTGCATATTCAGAGAAAAACGTGAAAATATGTGCTTCTCACGCGGGGCTTACCCTTGGTGAAGACGGAGCAACACACCAGATATTAGAAGATATCGGACTTATGAAAATGCTTCCGGGAATGGTGGTTATCAATCCTTGTGACTATAACCAAACCAAAGCTGCAACTATGGCAATCGCTGATTATGTAGGACCCGTTTACCTGCGTTTCGGAAGACCATCAGTACCCAACTTTACGCCTGCAGATCAGAAGTTCGAAATCGGAAAGGCATTACTGCTGAACGAAGGAACAGATGTAACCATTATCGCTACCGGACATTTGGTTTGGGAAGCACTTGTGGCAGCTGAGGAATTAGAGAAAATAGGCATTTCTGCAGCGGTGATTAACATTCATACCATCAAACCTCTTGATGATGAAGCGATCTTGAAATCTGTGGCAAAAACAGGTTGTGTGGTGACGGCAGAAGAACATAATTACTTGGGCGGATTAGGAGAGAGCGTAGCAAGAGTGCTTGTTCAGAACAATCCTGTACCTCAAGAATTTGTTGCAGTGAATGATACCTTTGGCGAGAGTGGCGTTCCTGCTAAGTTGATGGAAAAATACGGATTGACTAGCGAAGCTATCATCAAAAAAGCTAAAAAAGCAATTGATAGAAAATTCCAACTATAATTATTTAGTTCGAATTCAACATAAATAAATCACTGGCTAAACCGTCACTCAAAAACTTTCCTTTTTGGGTGACGGTTATTTTTTCACCGTCATAATCCAACAATCCGTTCTGGATTGGTTTTTCAGAGGTTTTTATCAAATGATCATAATAGGCTTGCCCGAAATCTAGTTTTATCTTCTCCGTAGAAATTCCCCAAATAGTTCTAAGTCCTGTCATCACAAACTCGTTATAGCGATCAGAAAGACTAAGCTCTTCTGTTTCTGAAGGGAGTTTCCCAGATGCAATTTCGTTGATGTAAATCGAGTTGTTTGCTATATTCCAACTTCTATGCGTGCCATTATAGCTGTGCGCAGAAGGCCCAATACCGATGTAAGTTTTGCCCAACCAATAACTAGTGTTGTTGATTGAAAAAAAAACCTCTTTACCGAAGTTGGATAATTCATAGTGAATATATCCGTTTCTCTGGAGGGTGTCGATGAGTATGTAAAAGTGTTTTTCGGCTACTTCATCTTTTGGGGCGGCAATCACACCTTTGTCGATGAGTTTTCTAAGCGCCGTTCTAGGTTCTACCGTAAGTGCGTAACTCGAAATATGCGGAATGTTATAACTAAGAGCTATATTGATATTGTCTAGCCATTGCACATCGGTCATCCCCGGAATTCCGTAAATCAAATCGATAGAAATATTTTCAAAATACTTGACGGCTTCTTCCAAGCAACTTTTGGCTTGAGCCGTGTTGTGTGCACGATTCATCATCTTCAAGTCTTCTTCAAAAAAGGATTGAATACCAATGCTCAGCCTGTTGATTTTTGATTTCGAGAGTTCTTGTATGCGCTCTACAGTTAAGTCATCAGGATTTGCCTCTAAAGTGATTTCAGGCGACTCAATGACGTTGTAGTGCTGATAAACGGTGTCAATCAACGCATCAATTTCTGTTTGCGGAAGCACACTCGGGGTTCCTCCACCAAAATAAATAGTTTCTACAGGCTCTTTAGTTTCGTTTTTGCGCAGTATGATTTCCTTTGCCAGCGCGGCCAACATAGGTTCTTTCTTTTTTAGTGAAGTCGAAAAATGGAAGTCACAATAATGACAAGCCTGCTTGCAAAACGGAATATGGATATAGAAACTGCTCATTGGGTAGTATAAAAATCATTCAAAATTCCTGATTTAGACCCATATAAACAATAGAAATCAAAGATATTTTAGATATAAGTAGCTTGATGTATAGATTCTTTTTGATTGTGCATTGTCTAGAGTATTGATTAGCCTGATTTAAGCTTTATATAATCAGAAATATATTTCTTGTGATTTTTGTCTAAATAGAATATATTTAATTTCAATTAGGAAACTAAAAACGTATTGCGTTATCTTTAACTTCGGTGGATTCAAGTTATAAATGCAACTTCTAAGTTTTCGTTTAGTTTTTGAGCGAAAACTTCATTGGGCGTTTTAAAACCAAATCTTTTTCGTGGTCTGTTGTTTAATATATCTATTACTCTATCGATTTGTTTTTGGGTTATATTTTCAAAATTAGTCTTTTTTGGAAAATATTGCCTAACGAGTCCATTCAAATTCTCATTAGCTCATCTTTCCCAACTGTGGTATGGCTTTGCAAAATCATAATCAATTAATTCCCAAGCACAACCTGAAGGTGCTTCAAAAGGTGGGGCTCCGTTTTCTCCAACTCGGGCATTGTATAAAGGCGTTTCATCAAAATCAGGCAAGTATGTTATTTGTGTCTTTTCCTGTTGGTTTGGAATAGGTTGTCCGTTCTGATAAAGCTCTATGTCTTCTTCGGAAAAATCATACTGAAACAGGAAAGCATCATAACTGCTTCCGTTTTCAGAAGGTTTTAAAACCAAATTTTCAAGTAATTCATTGTCATCGTCCCGATATATTCTGAAAGTATAAGAAAGTAACATGTCAGCCTCTATAAAAATAATTTTGTCTGTATCAACAGTAAAATTATATTGAGGTATTTCGACCATTCGAGCTTGATAGTTGCCTTTTCTGTTGGTTAAAGTTTCGATTTTTTCGAGCACTTTCGGGTGTTTTTGTAAATCTGAAAATTTCAGTCGTTATACTTTGATGCTTTTTGATGATGTTTTGTCTTGGTCATAAAAATCATCATATTGGCAACTATGCAAAAATACTGCCATAAGTCCTAAAGTTATTAGGAATTTCCGTTTTAAAAAATTTAGTTGTTTCATACGCTTCCGTTGTTAAGTTTATAATAAAATTTCTTGCAACTTTCAGGTTGCGCTGCTCAGCGACTTCTGAAACGCTGTGTCCTTGTTCAAAAAGTGCATAGGCTTGGTCTTGCGTACTTATCCTTTTATTTTAACCACTTTGCTTTCTTGGGCGAGGTAGTTGTTGATTAGACTTAAGAAAGCTTCGCCATACTTCTCATTTTTAGCTGCACCCACACCACTGACTTGCATAAATTCACTCTCGTTGATAGGCAAAATCCGCTCCATATCTTTGAGGCTCGCATCGCTAAACACGATATATGCAGGCACTTTTTCTTCGAGGGCAATCTGCTGTCTGAGCTGTCTGAGTTTGTCAAATATCCCCAGTGATTTGGTTTTGATATAGCCTTCTTTTTTGGCTATTTCCGCTATGATTTCTTCTTTAGTAGGCAGGCTTGCCAGTTGCACTTTTTTGTGTTCAAATAATATTTTATGGGCCAGTGGAGTCAATAGCATACGCCCATTTTCGTGAAAGCGTATCTCTAGGATTCCTTGATTAATCATTTGGATGATGTATTGTTGCAGATCATTCCAGGCGATGTCTTTTGCCTGCCCATAAGTTTTAATGTCTTGGTATCCTTTATTAAAAACTTGTGCGTTTTTAGCTCCACGCAACACATCGACCACCATACCTAAGGCTTCTTTTTCTTTGAGTCTAGCTACGGCAGAGCAGACTTTTTGAGCTAATAGGGTCCCGTCAAAATATCGAGGTGGCGCTTTGCAAATATCACAGTTGCCACAATTTTGGGTAATGTATTCACCAAAATAGCCCAACAGCGCTATACGTCTGCAACTCAAGGCCTCGGCATATTGTTGCATGCGTTCTAATTTGGCCAACTGAAATTCCTCTGTCGAGGTGCCTTTCAAGAACTGGCGCAATTGCATAATATCCGAAAAACTATAAAATAAAAGCGTATGTGCAGGCAAGCCATCTCGTCCGCTACGCCCAATTTCTTGGTAATAACCTTCAATGTTTTTGGGCATATTATAATGAATCACCCACCTTACGTTGCTCTTGTCAATCCCCATCCCGAAGGCAATAGTAGCCACGATTATCGGAGTGCGATCATTCACAAAATCCTCTTGCACTTGTGTGCGCTCTTCAGCGGTCATACCCGCGTGATAGGCCTGCGCTTTATATCCCTTTGCCTTTAGCTTCTCAGCTATGGTTTCAGTCCCTCTTCTGCTCAGGCAATAAATAATTCCGCTCTCATGGGGTTTTGAAGCCAAGAAATCTAGTATTTGCGGAAGCCTATCTATTCCTGGACGCACTTCGAGGTAAAGGTTTTTTCGGTCAAAAGAAGCCAAATGCTTTTCTGCATCGGGAATGTTTAACTGACTGAGGATATCGTCTTGTGTGGCATAGTCTGCGGTTGCCGTAAAAGCAAGAATAGGAGCCTGCGGGAACAATATCTTGAGCACTCCTAATTGTGTGTAAGCCGGTCTGAAATCGTGTCCCCAAGAAGAAATACAATGCGCTTCGTCAATAGCAACTAGGCTAATGGTTATGTTCTGAAAGTAAGCTTGTACAAAGGGCAGGCTTTCTGGAGCTAAATACAATAATTTTAATTCTCCGTTCGTGAGTTTAGAAAGCACCTCGTTTTGTCTGCTTTGTTCTTGACTGCTGTTATAAAAATCAGCAGCAATACCATTGGCTTTTAACGCATCTACTTGGTCTTTCATCAAAGCGATGAGAGGCGAAATCACGATGGCGGTTCCGTCAAGCAAGAGTGCGGGTAACTGAAAACACAGTGATTTTCCGCCACCTGTAGGCATAATAGCAAGAATATCTTTTTTGTCAAGTATGTCCTCAATTATTTTTTCTTGGTTTAGCCTGAAGCTGTCATAACCAAAATATGTTTTTAAATGCGAAAGTATATGCTCTGTAGTAATCATGGCTTCAAAAGTAAAAGAAATAGATCAGTCATGCTATAACTAGCCTGGATAAAATTCCAAATCCCAAAACGCGGCTAGGCACTTTGGGACTGGAAATTGGTTTTAAATTAAACTATTTGCCGAGCATAAGCAACTCATGGCACGTAACCTCAGTAATATAGCGCTTATTGCCTTCTTTGTCATCATAACTGCGAGAAGATAATCTTCCTTCAATAGCAATTTCTTTACCTTTAGTGATATAGTTCTCTACTACTTTCACCAATCCACCTTTGACCACGATATTGTGCCATTCGGTGCGCTCAACCTTGTTGCCGTTTTTGTCTTTATAGCTTTCGTCTGTTGCCAGAGAAAATTTAGC
Organism: uncultured Flavobacterium sp.; assembly: GCA_964598455.1. Lineage (GTDB taxonomy): Bacteria > Bacteroidota > Bacteroidia > Flavobacteriales > Flavobacteriaceae > Flavobacterium. The sequence continues at coordinate 654 of CAZRCB010000059.1, read as the reverse complement.
CATTTTGTTGCCATCGGCGAAGCTGATAATTTCAGGGTCTTGCCCTAATCTTCCAATCAACTGTACTTTGTTTCTAAGTGCGTTCATAATAAATAAATTTTTGGATTAAACAATTGATGCACTCAAAACCTGAAACACTAAATCCGTTCGCAGATTTTGATAGTGCAAAGATGTGGTAACCCCAAAAGTTTAGTCGGTAGTTAGTTATTTACTTTCGTTTATAGATAATTGTAAGTATTTGTTGTCGAATATGTGGTTTGTAATCAGTGTTTTGTGCTAAAAAATAACGAGTCTTAAATTCGTAATTTTAAAAGCCAAATGAATTATATATAACGAACGGTTTCGGGCTTTGCGATGGTGGGGCAATCGAAGCACAAGAGGGTAAATTATAGTTAATGGTTGGTTTGTTAAATTCTTCAATATCCCGATAAACTTCCTGCAAATGTTTTTGCTGTTCAAGTTGTCTTTGTCGGTCTTTTTCGTGTTGTTCAAGTCCGTTGGGTTTGGAATTGTTTGGTTGATAGTTGTTTGGATAACTCTGTGTCGGATTGATTTGTTGAAACTGAAAAGGTTGTGGTGTCTGTGGCATTTTTACTTGCCCCCAAGTTGTTAGCGTACAGAACAAAAGTCCGATTGTCAGAATGTTGGCTATTC
>CAZRCB010000058.1:0-12082 GCA_964598455.1 uncultured Flavobacterium sp. | reverse complement strand
ACCCATATTCGACTAGGTTTTCTTTTCTAGAGCGATCTCCTCCATACATTGCGTGTACTTGAGAGATTGTCACGTGTGATTCGTCAATGACCATTAAGTAATCTTCCGGAAAATAATCTAGTAAGCAGAACGGGCGAGTCCCGGGAGCACGTCTATCAAGATATCTTGAGTAGTTTTCGATTCCTGAGCAATACCCCAATTCTCTAATCATTTCTAGGTCAAAATTAGTGCGCTCTTCTAGGCGTTTGGCTTCTAAGTGCTTACCGATAGACTTAAAATAATCAACTTGTTTGACCATATCTTGTTGAATCTCCCAAATTGCTCCCTTGAGAATATCTGGAGAAGTCACAAACATATTTGCAGGATAAATCGTGATGCGCTGTCGACTCTCAATGCGCAAAGAAGTCACAGGATCAAAGGTTTCTATCTCTTCGATATCATCTCCGAAAAAGTGTATTCTGAAAGCCTCATCAGAATAAGCAGGGAAAATCTCTACAGTATCGCCTTTGATTCTGAAATTGCCTCTAGTGAATTCTGCTTCAGTTCTAGAATAGAGGCTTTGAACTAACCTCTGGAGCAGTTTAGTTCTTGAGATCTGTTGGTCAACTAGAAGTTCTATAACGTTTCGTTGGAATTCAACGGGGTTTCCGATTCCATATAGACATGAAACAGAGGCTACTACCAATACGTCGCGCCTCCCGGAAAGCAAGGCTGAAGTGGTAGAGAGTCGCATCTTTTCTAACTCATCGTTGATGGATAAGTCTTTCTCTATATATGTACCTGACACGGGTAAATATGCCTCGGGTTGGTAATAGTCATAATAAGAAACAAAGTATTGTACCGAGTTGTTCGGAAAGAAGTTTTTGAACTCAGCATAGAGCTGTGCTGCCAAGGTCTTGTTGTGTGCTAGGACCAAGGTTGGACGTTGTACCTCTTGGATAACGTTGGCGACTGTGAATGTCTTTCCGGAACCCGTAACTCCCAAAAGGGTCTGGTATTTTTCGTTATTGCGTATGCCATCACTAAGTTTGGCAATTGCTTGTGGTTGGTCACCTGTGGGTTTGTAATCTGATACGACCTGAAAGTCCATATTTATGTATAACTGTGTAGCCTGCAAAGTTACGAAGTTTTTCACTCTCAGCCTTATGCCTCTAGTCCTTTAGCATAGACTTGTGAATATGCTACATAAAAGATGGCGTTAATTCTGTTTGAGATTTTCAGGCTGAATGACTTAAGTCAGCCGACGCAAAGCTTTTTCGTTGATGATACTTATCTTTTTGCCTTTGAGGTCAATGAGTCCCTCTTTTTTGAAGTCTGAAAGCAAGCGAATGCAACTCTCGATGGCTGTTCCAACAATACTAGCAATATCTTCCCTAGAGAGCTGGATGCGAAGGTTGTCTTCCTCGTCTTTGCCAAAGTTGTCTTGAAGGTATAAAAGTGTGTATGCCAGACGTTCTCTTACTGTTTTGTGAGCCATTTGCACCAATCCATTGTCGGCTTCTTTGAGGTCTTCACTAATAGTTTTGAAAACTTCTAAGGCAAATTTGCTGTTGTTGATAAAGTGATTCATCACTTCTGCTTTAGGTACAAAACAGACTTGCATGTCTTCTAGCGCAGTAGCAGTAAGGTTTGCAGGTTCGTCACTTATGAGTGAGCGTTGCCCTAGCAACTCTCCTTTTGCTACGAGTTTTACGATATGGCTGCGCCCATTATCACTAAGTTTGGATACTTTACAAGCACCTTCCTTAATACAGAAAATACCTCCTAGTGCCTGACCTTCTTTGAAGAGGTCTTCTCCTTTTTTGACGGTAGTAGAGGTCTTACAATTAGAAATCCGTAGAAGGCTTTCAGCATTGAAAACTTTAAGGGCGTTAAGGTCTTTTATTATGCACTGGTTGCACTTGCTCATCTTTGACTATATTTGCAGTCGATATAAACGCAAAGTTAGTAATATTATGATAATTATCATATTCTAACTGCTTAAATATACGGACTTTTGTGGTTTGTAAATATACAAAATATGTATGGAATCTAATAGTTGTTTCCATTGTGGAGAACATTTCTCTGAAAGGGAAAGAATCACTTTTGACAAGAAGTCTTTCTGTTGTGTAGGATGCAAAACGGTATATGAGATTTTTAGTCAAAATGACTTGACTTCTTACTATGATTTTCAGAATGCTCCCGGTACATCTCCTCAAGATACTCAAGGTAAATATGACTACTTAGACAATCCTAATATTGCAGATAAACTCTTGGATTTTCAAGAAGACGATCTGCAGATAATTACCTTGTATATTCCGCACATACACTGTAGTTCATGTATATGGATACTCGAAAACCTGAATAAACTGCAAAAAGGCATAATTAGTTCTCAGGTTAATTTTACCAAAAAGAAACTGAAGATATACCTCAATCCAAGTCTAACTTCACTCAAAAACATCGTTTTACTGCTAGCTAAAATTGGTTATGAGCCCTATATTAGCCTTGAGAGTTTTGAGTCCAAAAAACACAAAGTCGATAGGAGTCTGGTCTATAAAGCTGCTATTGCTTTCTTTTGTTATGGGAATATAATGATGCTGTCTTTCCCAGAATACTTCGGTAACTTTGGTATGGAGGATTATTGGCTAGGAGAGTATAAGCCATTTTTCAGGTGGCTGATTCTTATATTGGCTCTGCCATCATTCTTTTATTCTGCAAGTATATATCACAAAGCTGCTTATCAGAGTATTAAAATGAAAACTCTGGATATCAATGTACCTATGTCGTTGGGGCTAATTGTGATGTTTATCAGAAGTACGGTAGATATTATTTTTGACTTTGGTCCAGGTTTTTTTGACGGTCTAACTTCATTAGTGTTTTTGATGTTAGTCGGTAAGCTATTCCAACAGAAGACCTATGACTTCCTCTCATTTGAGAGGGATTTTAAGTCATATTTTCCTATTGCCGTGACAAAAATAGCGGCAGACAAGACAGAGCACTCTATATCTGTGTATGATATTCAGAAAGGAGACCGATTGCTGATTAGAAACTACGAGCTATTGCCTGTTGATGGTATCTTGTTGAGCGAGGCTGCCCAAATAGATTACAGCTTTGTTACAGGCGAAGCAGAGCCGATCGCTAAGAAGTCTGGTGATAAGCTCTTTGCTGGGGGAAAACAGATAGGCTCTATGATTGAGATGCAGGTGCTGAATTCAGTCTCACAGAACTATCTCACTCAGTTATGGGACAATGAGGTATTTGATAAAGCAAGTCAGCCCACATATAAAACTTTGATAACCAAAATCAGTCAATATTTTACCCCGATATTATTGCTAATAGCTCTTCTTGGGTTTGTTTTTTGGATATTCCGAGATGTCAATACTGCCTTCAATGTGCTTACTGCCGTATTGATTATTGCCTGTCCATGTGCTTTAGCGCTGACTACTCCCTTTACTTTGGGTAATGTCATTCGTATATTCGGCAACAAGAAATTTTACCTCAAAAACACTACGGTAATCGAGCAATTGGCTAGAATTGATACAATCGTATTTGATAAGACAGGTACGATTACTTCAAATCATAAGGTATTGAATATAAGTTATGAAGGCAAAAGCCTTACCGCTGAACAAAAAAATAGCATTAGAAGCCTCGTGCATGCCTCTAATCACCCGTTGAGTAGAAAGTTATACCACTACCTACCCAAGGATGAAGACCTGCCTATTGTTGATTTTGAGGAATTGCCAGGAAAAGGAATAAAAGCTTCTGTCGGCGGTTCACTTTTGAAATTAGGCTCAGCAAGTTTTGTAGGTGTGCATCTCGAGCAAAACTCTAGAACTAGCGTATTTGTGAGTGTTGATGAGGAATATTACGGTGAATTTATATTTCCAACAACTTATAGAGAAGGTCTTAAAGAGCTATTTGAAACCCTGAGTTCGCACTATCAATTAAAGATCCTATCCGGAGATAATGATGGAGAACGCAATACTCTTGAGAAAATTCTTCCTGAAGGCGTGGAGATGGTCTTTGATCAAAAGCCAAATAAAAAACTAGAGTTTATAGAGCAGCTGCAGTTAAAAGGTCATAACGTACTGATGATTGGAGACGGGCTTAACGATGCTGGTGCACTTGCGCAAAGTAATGTTGGGGTTTCTATTTCAGAAGATGTAAATATTTTCTCACCTGCTTGCGACGGAATATTGGATGCTTCAAAATTCAAAAACATAGCAGAATTCCTTCGTATGAGCCAGAAATCGATGATTATTATCAAGATTAGCTTTTGCCTTTCGTTGCTTTATAACGTCATAGGTATATCTATTGCCCTAATGGGATACTTATCTCCCTTAGTAGCCGCCATACTAATGCCAATCAGTACTATCACAATTGTCACTTTTGTTACCTTGGCTTCAAATCTTTGGGCAAAAAGAATTTTCAAATAAAACTTAAGTAGCTGTTTTGTAACAATAGCGTTAATTTAAGTGCGAGAATAATACCAATTGCAATGATAAATAGAGGGTTAAAGAGCAGTATTTGTCGTTTTGTGTAGCGGATTCAATTTATTTTGAATATTTTTGAGGCTAAATCGTGTTATTTGTGATCTAAAGTATTGTATTAATAACGGTTGTTTTAAGCAAAAGGTATGACAAATATCATAGTTTGCCCTTAGCAGGGTATTTATCTTTGCGTGAAAGTTGAAGAATATTATGGGTATAATCTATTTTCTTATTTCGATTAGTATTGTCATTGCAATATTCTTTGTCTTTGCATTTATCAAGGCTGTAAACACAGGGCAGTTTGACGATGACTATACGCCGTCGGTTCGGATGCTTTTTGACGATGAACTTAAGGCCGCCAAGAAAACCAACAAAAAAGAGAGTATCACCAAAACCAAAAATAAAGAATCTAATACAAAAACTAACAAAATCAGTTAATTTATGGAAGTACAACAGTTTTATTACGACAACAAGATTGTAAAGAATTTCCTTTACGCTACGCTCATATTCGGGGTTGTTGGTATGTTGGTAGGGCTTTTAGTGGCTTTAATGTATCTCTTTCCGAACATCACTGAGGGTATTCCTTGGTTGAGCTACGGTAGGTTGCGACCCCTTCACACCAATGCCGTTATTTTCGCCTTCGTAGGTAATGCAATTTTTGCAGGTATTTATTATTCGTTACAACGATTACTTAAGGCGAGAATGTATAGTGATTTCTTGAGTAGACTTCACTTCTGGGGGTGGCAGTTGATTATCGTTTCAGCGGCTATTTCGCTACCGATGGGTTACACCTCGACCAAAGAATATGCAGAATTAGAGTGGCCTATTGATATAGCAATTACACTTATTTGGGTTGTTTTTGGTATCAATATGATTGGTACAATTCTAAAGAGAAGAGAAAGACACTTATACGTAGCTATTTGGTTTTACCTAGCTACCTTCGTAACGGTTGCTGTACTTCACGTAGTTAATAATATTGAGATTCCTGTCAGCTTTATGAAGAGTTACTCTGTGTATGCTGGAGTTCAGGATGCGCTTGTGCAGTGGTGGTACGGACACAACGCTGTTGCCTTCTTTTTGACTACTCCTTTCTTAGGATTGATGTACTATTATATTCCAAAAGCAGCTAACAGACCTGTGTATTCATACAAACTATCAATCATCCACTTCTGGTCATTGATATTCATTTATATTTGGGCAGGACCGCACCACTTACTCTATACCTCACTTCCTGAATGGGCACAAAACTTAGGAGTTGTGTTCTCTATCAGCTTACTAGCTCCATCTTGGGGAGGTATGATAAACGGTCTCTTAACGCTAAGAGGAGTATGGGACAAAGTAAGAGTAGACCCAGTATTGAAATTCTATGTAGTAGCACTTACGGGGTATGGTATGGCGACTTTTGAAGGGCCTATGCTTTCATTAAAGAATGTCAACGCTGTAGCTCACTTCACAGACTGGATTGTCGCTCACGTTCACGTTGGAGCTTTAGCTTGGAATGGGTTTTTGACCTTTGGTATGATTTATTGGTTGATACCTAGAATGTTTAAAACAGAGCTTTACTCTAAGGCATTAGCTAATTTCCACTTCTGGATTGGTACTTTGGGGATTATACTATATACAGTCCCGTTGTATGTTGCTGGATTTGTGCAGCACCAAATGTGGAAAGACTTTAACCCTGACGGTACGCTAAAGAACAACTTTATGCAAACTGTAGAGGCTATTATGCCAATGTATTGGATGAGAGCAATAGGTGGAACCTTGTTCGTAATTGGTATGCTTGTACTTTGTTATAACATCATCAGAACCATCAAACAAGGTCAGAAAGTAGAAGATGAATTAGCAGAAGCTCCAGCACTAATGAAAATTAAGAGCGGTAGAATCAGAGGAGAGCGATTCCATGCATGGTTAGAACGCAAGCCAATTCAGCTTACTATTTTGGCAACTGTCGCCATCCTCATCGGAGGTATGGTACAAATTATCCCTACATTAATAGTTAAGTCGAACGTGCCTACTATATCTACAGTAAAACCATACACACCACTTGAAGTACAAGGACGTGACCTTTATATCAGAGAGGGCTGTGTGGGATGTCATACGCAAATGATACGTCCGTTCCGTCATGAAGTAGAGCGATATGGTGAGTATTCTAAATCAGGTGAGTATGTGTATGACCACCCGTTCTTATGGGGCTCTAAGCGTACAGGTCCTGATTTGCAGAGAGTCGGAGGTAAATACAATGACAACTGGCACTTTAACCATATGTGGGATCCACAATCGACATCTACTGGGTCTATTATGCCTAGCTACAGATGGATGTTTAAGAATAAAGCGATGGACCACTCAGTTATTGAAGCTAAGATGAAAGCCCTCCAAAAAATTGGCGTTGATTATACAGATGAGGATATTGCGAATGCACAAGAAAGTATCAAAAAGCAAGCTGAACAGATAGAAAAAAATCTACACAGTGACCCTGAGTTTGTGAAATCTTATGAGCAAAGTAAGAAAGAAGCAGCGGCCAATGGTGAGGAGTTTGTTCCAATGAGTCAAAGAGAGATTACGGCACTTATTGCCTACCTACAACGCCTAGGGACCGATATCAAAATCAAAGAATCTAACTAAAGTAATAGTCGATGGTAAAAGACCCAGTCCCTAGATAGGAAGGGTCTTACTACCTCAAATTAAAAATATATGAACAATGCTGAAATTCATCAAACATAACTTAGAGAACATAGCAGGAGTAGAGATTTATCCCATTATATCCTTACTGATTTTCTTCTTGTTTTTTGTATTACTCATTTGGTGGGTAGTAACTTATAAGAAAGAGAAGGTTGAACATTTGGGTAATTTACCGCTAGATGACAATTAATAAATAGATATATTCAACAGAATTAATATAAAAATAGGTTATGAGAAAACTAATTCCTGTATATGTAAGAATACCCGTGATACTATTTATCATTGCCTTTGCAATTGAGTGTTTTGTAGATTCGGGTGACAAGCCCGCCATTATGACAAATCCGTTTGTAGCCATACTTTTGGGAGCGGTTTTGCTCATATTGATAGCATTAGAGATTGTCCTCAATGCTTTTGACAATATTACTTATAGTATTATGTCAGAAGAACAAAGAAAGAAATATGACGCAAAAGCTATACAAACAAAGAGCCTCACTGATCTTCCAGCCTATAAGCGTATTATCAAGGCTCTAACCAGATCAGGTGAGATAAGTGATGAGGAATCGTTGCTATTAGAACATGACTACGACGGAATTAAAGAACTAGATAACGTTCTTCCGCCTTGGTGGGTCTATTTGTTCTGGGGTACAATTATTTGGGGTGTAGGATATTTTGCTTACTACCATGTCTTTGACGGAGAAAATCAATACGAAGAATACGAAAGAAAAAATACAGAAGCACTATTAGCAATTGAAGAGTGGAAGAAGACAGCACCGGATTTAGTGGATGCTAGTAATGTGGTTTTATTGACAAAAGAAGCGGATATCAGTGCCGGTAAAGCCATCTATATGCAAAGCTGTGTGGCTTGTCACTTGGCTGATGGTGGAGGAAGTATAGGTCCAAACCTAACTGACGAATACTGGATTCTGGGGGGAGGAGTAAAAAATATTTTCCACACCATTTCAGAAGGAGGACGTGAAGGTAAAGGGATGATTCCTTGGAAATCTGAACTTAAACCATTGCAAATACAGCAAGTAGCGAGTTATATCATATCCCTTGGTGGTACAACGCCAGCGCAAGGCAAAGAACCTGAGGGAGAGATATGGAAAGAAGAGGAAAGTACAACCGAGATAGCAACTGAATCCGCAGAATAAGTATAGTTTTTTAGTAAGGAGGAAACAAAAAAGTAAAGTATTTATAAATTATGGCCGATTTCAATGATGAATCGTTTAGAGATTCAATATCAACTATCACAGAAGACGGAAAAAGAGCTTGGGTATATCCTAAGAAACCAGTTGGAAGGTATTTTGATAGGCGAAAGATTGTAAGTTACATTCTTTTGGCCATGTTGTTTTCGTTTCCTTTTATCAAGATAAATGGCTATCAATTTATACTGTTGAACTTCCCTGACAGGAAGTTCAACATATTCTCAATTCCGTTTTTTCCACAGGATTTCTATCTGTTGATGCTATCCATGGTAGTGGGAGTGGTGTTCATTACGCTATTCACCGTCGCCTTTGGGCGTATTTTCTGCGGATGGATTTGTCCGCAGACCATATTTATGGAGATGGTGTTCAGACGCATTGAGTACTGGGCAGAAGGCGATCGGAACGCTCAAATGAAACTAGATAAACAAGAATGGAACTCAGAGAAAGTGCGCAAAAAGTCACTGAAATGGTTTCTGTTCTTTATAGTATCCTTCTTGATTGCCAATGTATTCTTGGCTTACCTTATAGGTAGCGATAGAGTTATTGACCTGATTACGGGAGGTCCGCTCAACAGCCGTAAGACCTTAATCGGACTCCTTATATTCACGGGAGTGTTCTATTTCATTTTTGCTTGGTTTAGAGAACAAGTATGTATTATCGCTTGTCCTTACGGAAGACTGCAAGGGGTTTTGCTCGACAACAAATCAATAGTGGTTGCTTATGACTACGTCAGAGGAGAGAAAGAAAAAGGAAGAGCTAGAATCAATAAAAAGGAGGACAGGGCAGCGGCAGGCTGGGGTGATTGTATCGATTGTAATCAGTGTGTAGTTGTTTGTCCTACGGGAATTGATATCCGCAACGGAACTCAGTTAGAATGTGTAAACTGTACTGCCTGTATTGATGCCTGTGATGATGTGATGGACAAAGTAGGCTTTGATCGAGGGCTTATTAGGTATGCTTCAGAGGATGAAATTGCAAAAAATGAGAAGTTTAGCCTAACTCCACGTCTAAAAGGATACATTGCAGTATTAGTTGTTTTGGTAGGTGTGCTGGCAGGAATGTTGTTCCTTAGAAGTGAATTGCAAGTGACTGTACAGCGTTTGCCTGGACAAACCTACGAGGTCAAAGGTGAGGTCATAAGCAATGTATATACTTATCGAATTATCAATAAAACCTCCAAAGACTACGGAGATGTGCACTTTAGGTTATTGAATCCTAAAGGTGAAATTATTGTCGTAGGTCACGAAAACTTTGCCATAGCAAAAGAAAGTGAGGCGAAGGGTACGCTGTTTGTTGAAGTGAATCCTATCTATCTGACTGTAGATAAGATGAAATTAGAGATTGGCGTATACGAAGGTGAAGAATTGGTCGAGAAAATTAAGACCAACTTCTTAGGCCCAAGGAAATTCAATTAACATAGCGTTAGTTGAGATAATGAATTAAAAATAGGAAATTATGAGATGGGTAGTTTTTGCATTTGCACTTTTTATTGGGTTCATACTATACTTTGTGATTAAAGTACAAACGGATAGTAAGTATGACAATCAGTTGGTTTTAGAGAATTATTACTCTTACGAAACTGCTATAAATAATCAGAACCAGAAGACAGAGAACGCGAATAACTTAGAGAATAAACTAAGTATTACAGCACAAGCGGATAAGTCGATTTCGATTCGTTTTCCGAAACAATTCGATTATTCAAAAATATCCGGAACGATTTCGTTGTATAGACCCTCGGATAGTAACTTAGATTTTGATATCCCTATTGAACTATCGGGTTCTGAACTGCATATTCCCTCAGCTATTTTAGCAGATGGACGTTGGGATGTTAATATAAATTGGAAACACGGTGATACGGAATATTTTAGTACTGAGAGACTAAAATTATAACTCAGTTATCAAAGTGTTAGTATCAGCTATTATATTTGGTCTATTATCGAGTCTGCATTGTGTCGGGATGTGCGGACCTATTGCATTGATGTTACCTGTTGACAGACAGGACAAAGTAAGGAAGACATATCAGATTATTCTATACCACGCAGGAAGACTTTATAGCTACGGCGCTTTAGGTTTAATTTTTGGTCTAATAGGTAGAAGTTTATATCTGGCAGGAATACAACAAAGATTATCTGTTGTTATAGGAGTTTTAATGATTGCCGTAGCTCTGATTCCGGAACGAGTTTTTGCCAGATATAACTTCTCAAAACCAATTTACCAAATCATTTCTTGGGTCAAATCGAGTTTAGGTAAACAATTCAAAAATAAGTCCAATAAATCAATTTTTATTATAGGCGTCCTTAATGGGTTTTTGCCTTGTGCAATGGTATATATTGCAGTTTTTGGCGCATTGGCAACGCAAAGTGTCACACAAGGCATCATCTATATGCTGTTGTTCGGACTTGGTACTATCCCGCTGATGAGTTTGGTTATTTACTTCAGCGCTTTTATCAGAAATAATATAGGCAAAAGGTTTGCAAGAGTTATTCCTTATGTGATTGTAGTCTTTGGTATTCTGTTTATCCTGAGAGGTTTAGGCTTGGGAATTCCATTTATATCCCCTTCGAACCTACAGTTATTCGTCAACGAAAACGCTAATTGTGGAGTATAAAAACACCCCAACTGATTTGTTGAGGTGCCTTTGAATTAGTTGACACTTGCTACGAGTAATTCTTATATGGTCCAAGTGATACGGTAGTAATTCGTAATTCTAAGTAAAGAAACATTGAGGGGTTTTCTCTTATAAAATTACTATTTACAGCAATTGCTTTTTTGGTGCTATTCTGAGAATAGTGCTCCTATTTATTTCTAATATATATATGTCTTATCTTATTGTCACCAGTTTCTTTTTCTTCAATTTCGAACTTTCCTATTTTCTTGATTAGTGGATATAATTTAGGGAAACCATAATTTCTAGGGTCGAAATCTGTTTTCTTTTTGAGGATATAATTACCTAAAGTCCCTAAGAAAGCCCAACCATCATCATCTGAAATCTCGTCGATACTCTCTGACATCAGTTTTATAAGTTTGTGGTCGATCATACTAACAGAAGTTATTTCTGTCTTATTGCCTTGTTGTTTTATAGGTCTTTCATTTTGTTCAGTATCTGTATCATCAACTTTTTTCAGAATTTCGATATAGATAAACTTATCACAAGCTGTAATAAATGGTTTTGGTGTTTTCTTTTCGCCTATTCCTATGACAAACATAGCGGCTTCTCTTAGTCGTGTTGCTAATCTAGTAAAATCACTATCGCTAGAAACGATACAGAATCCATCTACTTTTTCTGAATACAGTAAGTCCATAGCGTCTATAATTAGCGCACTGTCGCTTGAGTTTTTGCCTGTCGTATAGCTATACTGTTGTATAGGCGTAATGGCGTTTTCAAGTAATACGCTCTTCCAGCCAGAGGCTGTTTGTTTGGTCCAATCTCCATATATACGCTTGATGGTTGGATTACCGTATTTGGCAATCTCATTGAGCATTTCCTTAACGTGTGCATACGGAACGTTGTCTGCGTCGATTAGTACGGCGAGTTTTTTATCTTTCATTCTTCCTATTTTATAGGTACTAAAGGTAAATATAATTAATTCTTTTGTAAAGCTTAGTAATACGATATCTGTTTTATTGCATAACTAATTCTGGTTATTAATCAAAAAAGCCTGACAGCTAGCTGTCAGGCTTTTTTGATTAATATTACTGGGTGGGATGACATGACCTATGTGAACCTCA
>CAZRCB010000057.1:0-12168 GCA_964598455.1 uncultured Flavobacterium sp. | reverse complement strand
TAGCCTTTTAGCACTTATGTTTTATGTGGTTTCTTTTGCCCAGAAAGACATCCCCATTTCACTGGATTGGAAAAATACAGCCTTTTTATTCTCCGATGATATTAAAGTAAATATACCGCACTTTCAATCAGAATACTTCAGTTATATGCCGGAGAGCGGTCAAATTTTCTTCAACTATCAGCTTGTTACTGCTTATGAGAACGACTTTGTAGTAAGTAATATTGTTTACGAGACTGTTTCAATGCAGGAAATCGGTAGCTTGTCAGTTGAAAATTTGCCTGCTACAATTAATAAAAATGTGTCTGTCAATAATAGTAGAGATAAAAAATACTTGAGCATATCATTCTCGCCTATAATCAAAGACAAGGATAATACTTACAGGAAAGTAAAATCATTTGTTTTATCGCCTATCCAAACTCCAACCTCTTTTAATGTAACGGGGGTCAATACTGTACCTCCAATTTCAAATTCAGTTTTATCTAGTGGGGAGTGGTTTAGGTTTTATATTGAAAAATCTGGGGTTTATAAGATTTCAAGAAGCTTTATACAGAGCTTAGGAATGGATCTGAGCAGTGTTAACCCGAAGAAAATAAAAATTTATGGCAACGGTGGTAAAATTTTACCGCTAATGAATAACCAAGAGTATCCTTTTGATATTCACGAAAATGCTATTCAGATTGTAGGAGAAGATGATGGGAGTTTTGATTCGCAGGATTACATATTGTTTTATGCAGAAGGTGTAGATACGTATAATAATGAAAGTGATACCCATCTGAATCTATATAGTGATCGCTCATACTATTATATCACAACTAAGGGTTTCGAAGATGGAAAACGTATGGCTATTATTGCAGAGCCTACTCAGGCTCCTGTATTGTCTGTAGCTGAATTCGATGACTATCAATTCCATGAATTAGATCTAGTAAACTTTGCTCATCTTGGCAGAAAGTGGTTTGGCGAGCAGTTTAATGTAAAAAACGAACAAAGTTTTAGTTTTAACTTTCCAAATATAGTTTCATCTATTCCAATTAAATTCAGAGCCGTAACGGCAATAAACTCTGCTCATTTATCTGCAAGTTTTAAATTTAAAGTAAATAGCACTGAAATCGGGGTTTCTAACTTCGGGGCATCTTCGCCTAATGACGATATTTTTGGTAGAGAGAAGAGTTTTGATATTGTACTTAATCCAAGTTCAGATAATCTAGAGGTCACCGTTGTTTTTAATAATAATGGCGTGCCAACTCTTAATGGATATCTTGATTACATCGCAATTACTGCCAGAAGACAACTAAAAGGTACAGGTAAACAGTTCCACTTTTTTCATAATGACGCGCTTACCAATACCGGAGTGATTGAATACCAATTGAGCAATGCTTCTGGAATTAAAGAGCTTTGGGATGTTACGGATATATATAATGTGTCTAAAAAAGATAATTCTTCAAGCCCAACTATTAGCCTAAAAGCATTTATGGGAGAGAAGCGAAGATATATTGCAGTTGATCAGGCGGATTATTACACTCCTAAAAGAGAAACACAAAACATGCGGGTTGTGAATCAGAACCTGAAAGGAACGATTCTCAAAGACCAAAACGGTAACTTCAAGGATATAGATTATCTGATTATTACACCTGCTTTTTTGAGTGTTCAGGCAGAGAGATTAGCCAACTTTCATACGAATAATTCAGGATTGGTAGTTAAGGTGGTGACATTAGAGTCTATTTATCAAGAGTTTGCATCAGGGAAACAAGATATCGGTGCTATAAGAAATTTTGTAAGATACATATACCACAATGGCTCTTCGATGGATAAAAAGATCAAATACTTAAATTTATTCGGAGATGCATCGTTTGATTTTAAGGATAGAATTAGAGGAAAAACTAATATAGTCCCGATTTTTCAGTTCTATCAAGGCAATGGGAATTCAAATTTTAATCTAGGACAGTTTTGCTCTGATGATTATTTTGGGATGATGGATGAGAACGAAGGTAATATGGGTATGTATGACAAGGCAGATGTGGCAGTGGGGCGGATGTTAGTAAGTTCTACGGTTCAAGCTGAGGAGATGATCAATAAAGTGTTTGAGTATTATGAGGATAAATCATACGGAAGATGGAGAAATAGCCTTACTCTAATTGCGGATGACATTGATAAAGGCTCAGATGCAAATATGCAGTTCAAAATGGATGAGTTGGCAGAAGCTATCCAGACCAACAGACCCTTCTTTAATATCAACAAGATTTATACCGATGCGTATGTTCAGGAAACTGCTTCAGGAGGAGCGAGGTACCCGCAAGCCAGAAAAGACATAGTACAGTCTTTTGAAAACGGCTCGCTGGTTTTTAATTATCTTGGGCACGGTGGGGAAGAAGGCTTGGCACATGAGCGCATTTTTGAGAAATCAGACGGTCAGAATTTAGGAAATCGCTACAAATATCCATTATTCGTAACAGTGACCTGTGAGTTTACCAAGTTTGATAATCCGCTGCGACCAACTGCTGGAGAATATGTGTATTGGAATCCAAAAGGCGGTGCTGTCAATATGATTACTACCACGAGACTTATCGGAATTTCAACAGCTGAAAACTTTAACCTGCGTTTAGGACAAGTGATGTTTTCGTATGGGCCTTATGAAGGAGAAGGTTATCCAACGGTTGGAGAAACACTGCGAAAAGCAAAAAATGACTACGGTAATATGCACACGACGCGTATGGTGGCGTGTATCGGAGATCCTGCGCTTTCGCTCGCCATACCAAAACCCAAAGTTGTACTCACGCACGTAAATGATATTCCGGTGAATGACTTTCAAGGAAGCTTAGAGGCGCTGTCAAAGGTCAAGCTAAAAGGAATTGTAACAGATCAAAACGGAAGTAAAATCTCTAGTTATATAGGGGCATTATCGGCACAAGTTTTTGATAAGAAAATCAAACGAACAACCTTGGGTAATGATGGTTATTCATCAGGAGGCGAATTAGTTACTATGGATTTTTATGTACTTGGAGAAACAGTCTTTAGAGGGGAGGCTTCAGTTGTTGGAGGGGATTTTGAGTTTAATTTCGTTGTGCCTAAAGATGTCAGAATGCCCATTGACTACGGGAAAATCAGTTTTTATGCCAAGCGATCTTCTCCATTAGAAGACCAAGCGGGTTTTTCAGCGGATATAAAAATAGGAGGCTTAAACGAAAATGCCCCTGCAGATACTACGCCGCCAGAAGTGAAATTGTATATGAATGACACCACTTTTATTTCAGGTGGAATCACCAATCATTCGCCTATATTCTTAGCTTATCTAGAAGATGAAAACGGAATGAATACCGCTGGAGGAATCGGGCATGATATGGTAGCAATTTTAGATGATGACCACAACAATCCGTATGTGATGAATGATTATTATCAAACAGAATTAGATGATTATACCAAAGGCAAGGTTTCATTTCCGTTTAGGAATCTTGAGCCAGGATTACACACCATTACATTCAAGGCTTGGGATGTCTACAATAACTTATCCACAGCCACTATTGATTTTCTGGTTGTAGGTGATGAAGAACTACGTTTAGAGAATGTATTGAATTATCCAAATCCGTTTGTGAGTTATACCGAGTTTTGGTTTTCGCATAATCGTCCTTTTGAACCACTTGATGTACAGGTGCAGGTCTTTACCATTACTGGAAAAGTAGTCTGGACTAGAAATCAAACTGTCTTGACCGAAGGATTTCTTTCTAGAGAGATTTCTTGGGACGGAAGAGATGATTTTGGAGATAAAATAGGTAAAGGTGTCTATGTGTATAAACTTACGGTGCGTTCTACGCTAACAGGTAAAAAGACAGAAAAATACGAGAAACTTGTCATACTTTAATATAGAGTGTTATATTTGCTAACTTTTTAGAGAGAAAAACCATTATGTATATGAAAAAAATTGCTTTATTGATTATTGGTCTATTTGTTTATAACGGAGTCTATGCTCAGGAAAACAGAGTGATTACCACAGCTGTTCCGTTTTTGATGATTCCTGCTGATGCACGTTCTGCTGGTATGGGAGATGTCGGGGTAGCAACCGCCGCTGACGGCTATTCACAACAGCACAACCCCGCTAAGTATGCCTTCGCACTAGATCAACAAGGTGTTTCTGTAAGTTATACACCCTATTTAACAGAGATTGTAAATGATATAAACTTAGGACAATTAAATTATTTTTATAGACTTAACGAAAGATCGGCAGCCGCTGCATCTTTGCGTTATTTTGGACTTGGAGATATTGTGCTTACTGAGAGTTATGATGATCCAGGAAGAACGGTAAGCCCGAGTGAATTGGCATTTGATCTTTCGTATTCACTGCGTCTGTCAGAGCGTTTCTCGATGGCAGTTGCTGGGCGCTATATCCGTTCTGCACTGAAAATCCCTGATGCTACCTCTGATGCCTCGGCAGCGAGTACTTTTGCTGTGGATGTTGCGGGCTACTACCAGTCAGAACAAATGGCCTTTAGTGATTTTGATGGACGCTGGAGAGCTGGATTCAACTTCCAGAATATGGGGCCTAAAATGCAGTATGACGATGATGAGTTTAGTGCTAACTTTATACCTGCTAACTTTAAAATAGGTGGTTCTTTTGATTTTATATTGGATGAATACAATACCGTTTCGGTTTCGCTTGAAGCCAATAAACTAATGGTGCCTACGCCTCAGATTACAGAAGATATGACCCAAGAGGAAAAAGATCAAGCCTATGATGAGTATAATAGAACAAATTGGTTCTCGGGTATATTCAAGTCATTCGGAGATGCACCAGGCGGTTTTTCAGAAGAACTTAGAGAATTTACTCTGGGTGGAGGAGTAGAATATTCATACATGGATTCATTCGCTTTGCGCTTAGGGTATTTTAACGAACATGAAACTAAAGGAGCTAGAAAGTACTTCACTCTTGGCGCTGGGTTCAAATACAATGTTATCAGACTTGATTTTTCATACCTGATGTCAACCTCAAAAGTTCAGAATCCACTAGAGAACACTTTGCGTTTCTCTCTAACATTCAACTTCGGAGAGAAATTTGACGAATATTAGTAATTAAATTTAATTCTATTATAGCTTGAAGACAATTAAAATCAATACTACGTTCACCGCTTATCCTTCTATCGATAGCCTGGATGATCAGACTCGAGAGTTAATGCATAAAGCAATAGAAGTGCGCAAACAAGCCTATGCTCCGTATTCTAAATTTAGAGTAGGTGCCGCTATTTTGTTAGAAAACGGCAAAGTAGTTATCGGTAGTAATCAGGAAAGTGCTGCATATCCTTCAGGATTGTGTGCTGAACGAGTGGCAGTGTTCCAAGCAGGAAGTTTGTATCCGAATACAAAAATCCTGAAAATCATCATTTCTGCAACTTCAGATATTTCTCCTACTAAACGTCCGACACCACCTTGTGGCGCATGTAGACAGAGTATTTCTGAATATGAATTAAAGCAGGAATCTCCTATAGAAATTTACTTTATGGGAGAGCTTGGAGAGGTCTATAAGTCGGACTCACTTGAAAATTTACTTCCACTTAGTTTTCATAAAGATTTTTTATAGCAAATCTAAGCAAGTGTTATCCTTGTTTAAACGTTGATTTACAGGTGAATAACCTGATTTTCTATTTTTTTTAGTTTTGGTTTTATCTTTTAGAGATAAAAGACTATCTTTGCACCACAAAAATCGAAATAGATTTAAAGTAATATAAATAGCTGTTTAATAAATAGATACGTTATGTCTAAAACAATAGGTAAAGTAGCACAAATCATTGGTCCAGTTATCGATGTTGTGTTTGATGCTCAGGGAGTTGAGCTTCCAAAGATTTATGATTCACTAGAAGTAACTAAGGCAGATGGTACTAAATTAGTTCTTGAAGTTCAATCACACATCGGAGAAAACGTAGTTCGTACGATTTCTATGGATTCAACCGATGGGTTGAGCAGAGGTGTTGAGGTTGTAGCTACAGGTGCTCCTATTCAAATGCCAATTGGTGCTAATATTTACGGACGTTTGTTTAACGTTATCGGAGACGCTATTGATGGTCTTGAAGAGCTTCCTAAAAAAGGATCTGACGGATTGCCTATCCACAGACAGGCGCCTAAATTCGAGGATTTATCAACTTCAACAGAAGTACTATATACAGGAATTAAAGTAATTGACCTTATCGAACCTTATGCAAAAGGAGGTAAGATTGGATTATTTGGAGGAGCTGGAGTAGGTAAAACAGTACTTATTCAAGAGCTTATCAACAATATCGCTAAAGGACACGGAGGTCTTTCAGTATTTGCTGGAGTAGGAGAGCGTACTCGTGAGGGTAACGACTTACTACGTGAGATGTTGGAGTCAGGAATTATTAGATACGGAGACGATTTTATGCATTCTATGGAAGAAGGCGGTTGGGATTTGTCAAAAGTAGATAAAGAAGCGATGAAAGAGTCTAAAGCTACTTTCGTATTCGGACAGATGAATGAGCCACCAGGAGCACGTGCTCGTGTAGCACTTTCAGGACTTACAATTGCAGAATATTTCCGTGATGGAGCAGGAGAAGCACAAGGAAAAGACGTACTTTTCTTCGTAGATAATATCTTCCGTTTTACTCAAGCAGGATCTGAAGTGTCAGCACTTTTAGGACGTATGCCATCAGCGGTAGGTTACCAACCTACACTAGCAACTGAGATGGGTGCCATGCAAGAGCGTATTACTTCAACTAAGAAAGGTTCAATTACATCAGTTCAGGCGGTTTACGTTCCTGCGGATGACCTTACTGACCCGGCGCCAGCAACTACTTTCGCTCACCTTGATGCAACAACAGTACTTTCGCGTAAGATTGCTGAGCTAGGAATTTATCCAGCGGTAGATCCACTAGATTCAACTTCAAGAATTCTTTCAGCAGAGGTTCTAGGAAACGAACACTATGACTGTGCACAAAGAGTAAAAAATATTCTACAAAAATATAAAGAACTTCAAGATATCATCGCAATTCTTGGTATGGAAGAGCTTTCTGAAGAAGATAAGCTATCAGTTTCAAGAGCTAGACGTGTACAACGTTTCTTATCTCAGCCATTCCACGTAGCTGAGCAGTTTACGGGTATTCCAGGTGTGCTTGTTGATATTAAAGATACCATCAAAGGATTTAATATGATTATTGATGGAGAGCTAGATCATTTACCAGAAGCGGCATTCAACCTTAAAGGAACTATTGAGGATGTAATCGAAGCTGGACAAAAAATGTTGGCTGAGGCATAATCTAGGTCATCAAGTTATTGTATTTACGGGGGTTAATTATAAATTTAATACGTAGTACTTCAAACTTAATACTCATAAAAATGAAATTAGATATCATATCACCAGAAGCGACATTATTTTCGGGAGAGGTTATTTCTGTTACTGTTCCAGGTATGCACGGAGAATTCCAGATGCTCAATAATCACGCTGCTATTGTATCAGTGTTGCAAAAAGGAAAAGTAAAGATTGAAACAACATCTTTTCAAAAAGATACTTCTTATGAAGATAAATTCACTAAAGAAGGAAATAAATATGTAATGACTATCGGCTCTGGAACTCTTGAGATGAAAGACAACAAAGCAGTCATCCTAGTTGATTAAATCAATTATCAAATTATAATAGATCGAAGCCGTCTCCTAAGTAGAGACGGCTTCTCTTTTTTAATACGATTCTTAAATATACGCTGCTATAAACGATTTATATGAGTGTGATTCTCCTTGCGCCTAAAAAATTTGTAATTTTAGATTTTAAAACAAAACAATGATTAAAGCAATTCTTCTTTTGGTTATCATCCTCCCGATGTTAGCGCTTATATTGTTCTCAAAGTATAAAAGATATGCTTTTGTGAGAGATCTCATTGGTGGCGGAACACCGCAAAGCCGTAAAGAAATTCTGCAAATCAAGACGGAATACGAGAAGTTTTCGTCTGACCAACTTTTTCAATTACTGAATACTAAACAACTCAGTCCTAAAGAAAGCCTCATTATCAATCAAATTCTAAAAGAACGAAGCTAAAATCTATGCAAAACATCTTGACTGACGAATATTATATGAAAAAGGCTCTTTTAGAAGCGCAAATAGCTTTTGATAAGGGTGAAATTCCGGTGGGAGCTATAATTGTAGTAGGCAATAGAGTTATTTCAAAATCACATAATTTGACTGAGCTACTTACTGACGTTACCGCTCATGCTGAAATGCAATCGATTACGGCGGCCTCTAATTTTTTAGGCGGAAAATATCTCAAAGGTTGTACGATGTATGTCACGTTAGAGCCTTGTCAGATGTGTATGGGTGCTTTGTATTGGAGTCAGATTGATAGAGTTGTATTTGGCGCTAGCGACCCGCAAAGAGGATACAAAACTATGGGAGCAAAACCTCATCCGAAAACACAACTAACAGAAGGTGTATTGCAACAAGAATGCGCAGCCCTTCTGACTAGGTTTTTTAAACAAAAACGAAAGTAAATATCAAATTTTATAGTGGAGCGAAAGATTATTCATATTGACATGGATGCTTTTTTTGCGTCAATCGAACAGCGAGATCATTCTCAGTTTAGAGGTAAACCTTTGGCTGTTGGCTATGCAGGCGCTAGAGGCGTTGTAGCTGCGGCGAGTTATGAAGCACGTGTGTTTGGTGTTCGTTCTGCTATGCCTTCTGTAATGGCACTCCAAAAGTGTCCTGAGCTATTGTTTGCGCCACCAAGATTTCAGGCTTATAAAGAAGTGTCACTACAAATCCGTTCTATATTTCTGGAATATACAGATTTAGTAGAGCCACTTTCGTTAGACGAAGCTTTTTTGGACGTGACCCAAAACCACAAGAACATGACTTTCGCGATGGATATCGCACAAGAAATTAAAGATAAAATTCAAACAACAACCAATCTCACAGCATCAGCAGGCGTTTCGTATAATAAGTTTTTAGCTAAAATCGCATCAGATTATAACAAACCCGACGGCATGTATGTCATCACGCCCAAAAGAGCGGCAGCTTTTGTAGAAGGACTTGCCATCGAACGCTTTTTTGGGATTGGCAAAAAAACGGCCGAACGCATGCACCACATGGGGATTTTCACTGGATATGACCTCAAACAGAAATCAGAGGATTTTCTTGTAGAACATTTTGGCAAAAGCGGAAAAGTGTATTATCTGAATGCCCGCGCTATTGATTTAAGAGAAGTAAACCCCAACAGAATCAGAAAATCATTAGGTACCGAGAATACTTTTTATGAGGATACTAATGTGCTAGAAGTCTTAGAAAAAGAATTAGATATTTTACTGGATGATCTTTTTCGGAGTATAAAAAAAACCAATTTCAAAGGAAAAACCTTAACCCTAAAAGTCAAATATAGTGACTTTCAGATAACTTCCAAAAGTAAAACATTTCCTGACTTTATCAATCACTTTGATTTTCTTAGGAGTGAATCTTTTGAGTTACTTGCACAAGTTTTACTCGACAAAAAAATAAGACTTTTAGGGCTTTCTATCAAGAATAATGAAGTAAATAAGGCGGATGACAATGAACTGAGAAGAGATTCTATTCAGTTGAAACTTCCGTTTAAAGATTTGTAGCTATTTTGAATTTGTTAATTTTTTGACGCTAATTTTCGATTTAATTTCTAAAAAATATAAATATACAGCATCTGTCCTATATCCAAGGGTGTTTTGGTGAACTATATTTCTGTCATCCTTGTCAGGCATAATGATAAATATTAAATGTTGCAAGAAACCTTTGAAAAATGAAACGTTAAAAAGTAAGCTTAAAGAAAATCATTAGATTAACCCGTTGGGTGAAATTACTTCAAATCGTCACTTCGAGTGAAATTTCTGTAACGAAGTGAAGGGAATTTTGTATCGAGAAGTATTTTTATTTAGTTCTCGATACAATTTTTCTTCGTTTCACTACGAAAAATCACTCGAACTGACGGAAAAATCAATCTATTTTTAATTTCACCCAACGGGTTATGCTAAATAAAAATTCAGAAGAAATTAAAAATACTCATTCCCTAATAATGTTTTATTTAGATAAATTAAATGAAAATTATGGCTCAGAAAATATTGAGTTATTCTTTATAAATTTGGAGAATAATACTGTAATGAACGAAGAGGGAGACAAATGTAAAAGAAATTCAAACGGGTCGGTTGACTATAGTGCTTGTAAAGGTTTTTGGGTAAACGTATTGGTAACGATTAGAGTTGCTTTTTGTCCTGATAACGATGTAGAAATGTTATATGATTGTGCACAGGCTGTTGTGTGTAGAACTTGCTAAATTAAAAATATATAAGTATGAAAAATAATAGAAAATTTTTTTTAGTAGTAGGAATAATTATTTTACTAATGATTATTTCCATCTTTTACTATAATGCAAGTCAAAAAAGACTTGACACGCAAAATTTAACTCCAAAAGAGTATTTTGAAAAGAACAAATAACGTAGCATAACATCAGTAACCGTTGCACAACCTTTCATTTTTCCAAATAATCTTTAAAAACATAAAAGTTCAACCTCTTTTAAAGCAATTTTAAGGAGGTTTATTTTTTAGTTGTAGTTCAAATTGTAAAAATTTGAATAGCTTACAATCGCGTTTTTGAAGGCTAAAAAGGCTCGTTTTGAAAAACACAAATACTTCCCTTGTTTTAGGGAAATTACTTGGATGTTTTCCCTATTTGAAAATACAACTTTCTCATTTTTCTTACAAGTTTTTTACTATATTTGTTTGAGAGATTGTGAGTTTTTTCACAGTCTGACGTTAGCCATAATTAAGATGATCAGAACTTACTTAATATTTTTCCTTCTATTAATTGGATGTAAGTCTGATAAAAAAGAGGACTATTATTCTGAAGAGAAAAACGAAATTGAACGTATCGAATTTAATCTTCCGACTTTTGAAAAATGGACTGAATCTTACTCTGATAAATCAGTAAAATTATATTTTGATGATTTATCAGTTTCTGACAAAATGGAAACTGTTGGAGTTTATTTAAACAATTATACGTATTCAAAAAAAGATAGTTTAGATGTTGTCGACTTTGAAGATTATGCAGTTTTTATGATTAACAAAATTGAGCAAAAATGGAAATTGACTGGAAACGATTTAGAAAGAATATTCCGAGTCCAAAAAAAGAAAACTGGCACTATAAACGTTGACAAATTGGAAGCTCTAAAAAAAGTATATTCTGACACAACTTTTTTACACTCTGAAAAGCCGATAGTTATTGAAGAATACAGACCTAATGAAAATATATTATCAGCTTTAAAACTAATAAAGCCTTACTATGATGACCATGAAATTATTGTGGTTTATGTATACAATTTGATTCTTATAAATAACCACCTTGTTTATGGTGGATATTATTTAGATTTAAACGGAAATGAATCTCTTGAAAAGGCAAAAGAAATGAATGACATAATAATGACTGAATTTCTTGAATCGAATAAATAACTATGGCTAACACCGTGTATAAAAAATTGCTATTTTAGTGTTTAACCAAAAGGCAGTTGCAATTTTGGTACGTCTGATTTTCCTTCGGAAAATCCTCGCACACAAAACCGCAACTTTCCATACACAAACCGTTATGCACAATATTAACCTAACAGTCCTATAATGAATAAGATTACTCTAACAATATTAATTTTATTTTTTTCCATAATTGGAAATGCACAAACTAATAGAATTAAGGTAAAAAATGAAAACTTGACAGATGAAAACTATTTAAAAGTTGATGATTTTTACCTAACCCATTATCTTTATATTGATTTATTTCTACGAGAAAATTTACTTCCTGATGCAAAGCTTGAAGAAGTTTCAACCGTTATAAACGCAATAAAAAAATATGTGTCAATAGAGAACCCTTTGGTTATAGAAGTCGAAAAGCCTAATAACAATAATTATCTGATTGCTATAATGTTAGTCAAAAAAGAAAATGAAGAACTTTTAATTTGTTATACAAACTGGAATCCAAATTTAAAAACTTTTGAAGACGGAATTAAAGATGATACCTATACAAGATGGTATTTTCTAAATAGCAATAAAATGACTTATAGAAATGACCTTTCTAAAGAAAAGGATTATTCTAAACTAAACAATATAGATTTATCGAATGCTTACTTGTTTGATGAAATAAAAGAAAATGATTCAAAAATTGAGAAATTGATTTTAGA
>CAZRCB010000056.1:0-12221 GCA_964598455.1 uncultured Flavobacterium sp. | reverse complement strand
ATCTCTTTAGACGATGAATACGTTGTTTAGGACCTTTATCTAATCGAGTTTTTGGGTTTCTTTTTTAGATAGCAACAGCATTAAGTCACCAGTCATCTGACTTTCACCATTCCACAGCACAGGTCTTCCGATGAGTTGTGTAATTCCAGTTACTTCACTTGAATGAAGTGAATCTGCTTTGCCGCTCATATTCGTTTTATAAAAACGCGCGTCTCTGTAAGCGCGAATTATGCGTTCGCCTTGCTTACCAGTAATAATAATGCGTTGTGCACTTGTGTAGAGTGTGTCTTTTTCTTCGTCTTCAGTAGCAATTAATGCGTTTTTAGTAAGCATTAATGAATCATTCATTCTATAAATTTCACCATAATCACCCGTAGCGATCATCTTATTGATAGTGTCAGTGATTCGGATGTTTTTAGTAGCAGAAGCAAATTCAATATTCCTGTCATAATAAATACTATCGCCTTCAATTCTCCTATTGTCATAAATGATATGCGAGTTTTTAGTAAGGCTTGATTTATTGGTTTTGGTATTATAAATTCCCTTTTCTGTATAGATTAAACTAGTTTCACTCTTGATTGTCGTGGCTGCAAGCGGAATTGCTTCGCCTGTCGATGTATTGTAGTCTAAATGTTCTGAATTGATAATATATTCTGGATTTGTAATCACAACATTATCTCTAAATTTGAAGAGTTTGTCGTTGGCATAATAGGTCCCTTGGTTGCTGGTCAAAATATTTTCTGAGTTAACGATCTTACCAGAAGTGTTGTAATACGCTTGCTGATTAGCTCTGTCAAAGTGAATCGCTTCAGTCTCAAGTATCATTTGCGGATCGCGCATCCTGACGTCTCCCTTAGCTAAGGCAACGCGAGTGACTCCATCGTATTCAGCATATTTACTGTCTAAGAATAGCGTATCGCCTTGCTGAATATGTACATTACCGTAAACTCTGATTTTATTTGATTTCGTAAAAAGATAGGCTTTGTTGCAGAACATCGTAGCACCGTCGTGTTTTACCTGAACATTTCCTATATATAAAACTGCATCGGCTACTTCTTCTTGATTTATATCGACAAAATCTGAGTGAATAATCTCTATGTCAGTAGATTTCTTCTGTGAAAACCCAAAGAACGAAAGCAGTAGGAATAATAGGACGAGATATCTTTTCAATTTTATATGGTATTTAAGAGCTAGTGCACAAAATTAAAACAAAACAAATTACAAAGCGAAAATAATATCCCAATTTGCCTAAAACCATCTTCTGGTAAATAATCTGACTAAAGTGTTCGGGTCTAAGGTGATGACAAATCGAATGCGTTGTGCATAGTCAGGCTCATTCATCTCGAAGCCTAAGTTAGAGTGTACGGGAAAATATATTTCAAAATAATCAGTCAATAAGTTGAATCGGATACCGCTGTCATAAAGATATTCGGTGTTTTGATATTTATTTTTAATCATTCCCAAATCAGTATAAACCTCTATCCAATTCCAAATACTAAAACTTGCATTGGTTGAAAGTATCCATTGGTTAGCAAAAGGAGTGAGTTTTGATTTGAAACCTCCATCTGCAGTGACATATTGTTGCGAGAAAAATCCTTTGGATTCTGAACGACCGTAGAAGTTGTAGTCAAATAAATAATCAGAAACGCGATGTGTTCCGAAACTAAAGAAGTCAGAAGTTGTGTTCCTGTGGGTAAATAATCCGCCAAAAAAACGCAAACTAAACTGCCTGTTGTTCTCGTATAACCTTCTAAACTCCACTTGAGAAGATATCTTTCCGAAGAGGCCAGAAATCTGAATATCGTTTAAGAGGTTAAATGAACTCGTGATTTCATTTCTTCCGGTGTAATATCGGATATTAAAAATTGAATACTTCTCATTGTTGAGGTTTACAGCAAATTGACTTTGATCTCTGTCTAGACTTACATAGCGAACCATTATTGTCTGCTGGTTGTTTTCTCTAAAGTCGGGCTCTCTGAATCTAAATAAAACGGAGGGAATAAACCTAGAATAAGCAGCATCTGGCGCATAGTGATAGTAGTTGGTCAGTAAACTATAATTCACAGAGTATAAACTTCCTTCTCTTATTAAGTCTTCGTATCCGATATAAGCAGAACCAACCATTGACTTCGTATTAAATGAATACATCGGTGAGATATCAAAAATAAAAGCTTTTTTGAGCAATGATTTATTTGATAGTCGTAGTCCAGGCGTAATTCCGTCATAATAATTATACCTAAACTCTGGGATATAAAACAACTGATTTTTGTGCGGATCCTCAAAGTCTTTAAAGAAGGTGAGCTTTAGTGGCTTGTTCATACTCAGGAAACCCTTTAAGCTTCTAGAGTTGTTTTTCATGTCATACTCCGGAATTTTCCCTTCGTGATTCACGACTAATTTATCGAATTGACTGTTTTTGATA
Organism: uncultured Flavobacterium sp.; assembly: GCA_964598455.1. Classification (GTDB taxonomy): domain Bacteria; phylum Bacteroidota; class Bacteroidia; order Flavobacteriales; family Flavobacteriaceae; genus Flavobacterium. The sequence goes on along the minus strand of CAZRCB010000056.1, from coordinate 9,799 downwards.
GTGATTGTTGTGTCTTTTGTGGATTGTTGTATCCAGGTTTTAAGCAATAAACTGTCTTTACTGAAGCCGTACAGAGAAATCGGGACCATAGCCTGCCCTTTGTTAGTGATAGTGACTCTAAGTGAGTCATCGTGTTTTCTGACGCGAGATATTCTATAGTCAATGAGCTTTCTAGAATGGATGAGATCGTCAAAAAACCAGTCAAGATTTTCTTGGTCATATTCAGCCAGAATGTTTTTGCTATTCTTTTCTAGGATACTCTGAAAATCTTCTTCGCTTACAGGCCTATTTTCGCCACTGCTAAAAAGTTCTTTAATAGAATTTTGAAGAATATTTTGGCCTAAATAATCGTTTAAGTAGTTGAAATCTAGACCAGCTTTATATTTCGAAGCAATTTGTTCGTTGAATTTGATGAGTTTGTTTTTTGGATTTCCTGTAGGCTGATCGAGATTTCTTCTTGCCATCATCAGATAGAGGTAATAAAACTGATCTTCAAAATTCATCTGCGAACCGTAATATCCTTTCAAAATACCAATTCTAGAGATATTACCAACCATTTTCATATTGGGATAATGTTCTTTGAGGTATGACGAAATAATATACATCTCGATTGCGCTAGAGAGCCAATTATCTTTTCTGAGGTCGATGTTTAGGTTTGATTTGGTGTAACTCTCAGCATAAGCTTTCAAAAATTTTAGTTCATACATAAAGTTATCGGGAAACGGACGTATGAAAGAAGGGAGTTGGTTTAATCCATAAAACGGATTTCTTTTGTAATCTGCCTCTGAGACTATAATTTTTGCTTGGCTAGTGTTACCAGTTTTTTTGTTTACGAAATTTACAACCTTATTGATGATTATGGCGGTCGTAAACTCATCAATATTGGTATCAAAAAGATTGGTGTCAACTTCTAAAACATTGTTCTTGAAGCTCTTGAAGCTTGTTTTGGGTTCAGCAACCAGATGCACATATCGCAGGCTATTGCCCTTTAGCACAAAGTTATATTGGTCAATTGTATCAACAAAAAGGTTGGAGGTGAGCATCATAGGCTCAGAAACCCGTAGATTTATTTCGAAATTCATTCGTGCGTTTGGCGCATCGTTTAGATTTTCGTTACTATACTTCAAAAATTTATTTCCCTCAATTCTAGCAGGAAATAACAGCCAATCTTTAATTTCAATTTTCTGGTTAGAATTATATCCATAACCTGTGAATTTGTCGCTCGGTAGCTTTACCTCGTAACTTATTTTTAGAGTAGTAGATTGATTTGGAGCAAGTGGTTTTCTAAAGATTACCTCTATTAGATCTATCTGTTCGGTATTTCTAGCGTGTGCCAGTACTGACCCGTTGGAATCAGTAATTGAGAGTAGCGTAGTATTAGCTAAATCCGCTTCAGTAGCGTAGTAATAACTCCTGACAAATTCGTCAGAAAATCGCTTGGATAAGGCGGAGTTCTTAGAAGCGAAGGCATTGTTCCAATCGTTGACAATCAAGTATTCTATTTGATTGTCAGTATAGTTGGTATATGTGATTTCTTGATGTACTGTGAATACTCGTGCTGCCACATCGAGTGAAATATCTGCTTTCGACGAATGGTTCTGAGCAGATATCAAGGATGTAAAAGCTATAAAAAGACAAAATATATTGCGTAAGACTCTCAAGTTATTTCTTGATAAATTTTAATACTTCAGTGTTTTGGTTTGATTTTATAAAGTATATACCACTTGGGTACATACTGACATCAATCCTGATACTATTGTGTTGATTTAGGTTAACTGTCTGTACTGTCTGACCTAGTAAATTATAAATGTAAAGTTGTTTTATGCCTGATCCTATCTCATCGATATTTATACCTAAATCAATGTATTCTTGCGTGTTGTTGTGTGAGTTAAACCAATAAAGAGGTTTTTTTTCGTAAGTTGGTTTAGCTAAAAAACTCTGATTAGTAGCAAATTGCATCACGACAGGGAGGTGATCACTCATCCAATATAAATCGTTCCTCAGTTCTAGCGAGTATTCGCCTGAACAATCAGGGCTGCTGACGTCATTATCAAAACAATTGCCGTTGTTTCCGTATGCTTTATATGTATTTTCGACGTAATAAAAATCTGATGAGGAATTAAAGTTTTCACTCATCATAATAAAATCAAAACGATCATCCATGCCGCCAGAAGCGCCTGAGGCTTGTCCACCTCCAAAACCAGTGTTGGATATTCTGGTGCTTTGGGTATGTGCGTATTGGAAGTTAGTATTGTCATGCCAGCTTCCCACTGCGTTAATAGGGTCTACCATAGTGATGGCATTGTCTAAACTTATGATTTTTTGATAGGCGGGTTCATTTGCAGTATAGAAATTAAAATCTCCAGTAAATAACACATAGGTGTTCGGATTTGTAATGTTCTCTAGTGCTTCCGTAAACACTTCTACCATTGCTAATCGCGATTGCTGATTTGCAGTTCCCGTACTAGATTTCAGGTGAGCAATAAACACTTCAAGGTAAATGGGCTGTGTGTCTTGTTCTAGTGTGTTGAGTCTAAAGGTGTATTGATTAATATCTCTGTAAATTGTCGGAAGGTTTTGTTGATTCAGAAGCACTAACTTTTCAGTATTAAAAAAAACCATATTCTGAAGGTTGCTAGAACTAGCTGAATTGAACATCGCTCTATCAAAAGTAGCGGTTTGGTTGCCCAAAGAGGTGTTTAGAATCATATCAGCGCCAGCTTCGGTCTCTAGTTCGCAGACCATAAATATATCAGGTTGATATTGATCTAGTATATCACGAAGCAGCAAATCTCTGTTGGCAGGAGGAGCACTTGGGAAATAAAATAAATTATAGGTCATGGCATTAATAGTCTCCTGCGAAAAACTAGAAAACGAGACGATCAAAACCAAGAATAAGAATGTTTTTTTCATTTTATGGTTGTATTAGTTCTGCCATTTATTGTTTTACAACAAGCACCTGGAGCTCTAACCTCAAATATACATTTTTTGTATCAAAAGCACTCTTTAAAATGAAAATTTGATATAAGTATAAAGAATTAGCCCTTTGTGTATAAAATTAAACTGTTAATTCTTACATGCAAAGGGCTAGTAAGTTTGTTGGGTTATTTTAAAATTGCTTCAATTCCAGGCAATACCTTACCTTCTAACATTTCCAACATTGCACCGCCTCCTGTAGAAACATAGCTCATTTTTGGTTCTAAGCCAAATTCTTTCACGGCAGCTACGGAGTCTCCTCCTCCTACAAGTGAGAAGGCTCCATTTTTAGTCGCTTCAGCTATATATTCACCTAATTGGATAGTCCCGTTCGCAAAGTTAGACATCTCAAAAACTCCAACAGGGCCGTTCCAGAGTATGGTTTTTGACTCTAAGATAATCTTCTTAAAATTAGCCAAGGTTTTCTCAGCAACATCAAGTCCTTGCCATCCGTCGGGTATAAGGCTTACATCTGTAGTTTTTGTTTGGGCATCATTTGAAAATGAATTAGCAATAACCATATCTACTGGAAGGTGAACTAAAACATTTTTTTCTTTGGCTAAAGCCAATATTTTTAGGGCTAAATCTAGTTTGTCATCTTCGCAAATAGAGCTTCCAATTTGGCCACCAAGAGCTTTAATAAACGTAAAAGTCATTCCTCCACCAATAATAAGATGGTCAATTTTGTCTAATATGTTTTCGATAACTGTAATCTTAGAAGAAACTTTAGAGCCTCCAAGAATAGCCGTCACGGGCTTTTCGTTGTTTTTAAGCACTCTGTCTAAGCTTTCGATTTCTTTAGCCAATAAGAGTCCAAAATATTTCTCGTTAGGAAAAAAACGAGCAATGATAGCAGTCGATGCGTGTGCTCTATGTGCTGTGCCAAAGGCATCATTTACATAAACGTCGCCTAATTTAGCCAGCTTTTCAGTAAAATCAATATCTCCAGCCTCTTCTTCTTTATAATAACGCAAGTTTTCAAGAAGCAAAATCTCACCACTTTTAAGGTTCTTAGACTTTTCGACAGCTTGTGTACCTATGCAATCATCAGCAAATAGGATGGGTCTGCCCAAGACTTCACTTACTTTATAGATGATATGCTTCAGAGAAAATTCCTCCTCTTTGTTTTTTGGTCTTCCTAAATGAGACATAAGTATAACACTACCACCATCGTTAATGATCTTGTCAATGCTAGGCTTTGCAGCCTCGATTCTGTTGGCATCCGTTACTTTGAAGTTCTTGTCTAAAGGAACATTGAAATCAACTCTTATTATAGCTTTTTTACCAGAAAAATTAATGTCGTTTACCGTTCTCATTATCTTATTTTTAGATTGTTATATTTAGAATGCCTACAAAAATATATATTTTTTGAACAATACTTCCTTTATATAATTAAAAAGCAAATCTGAACCTTAGCAGCCCTATAGATTATTCTATACAATACGAGTATAGAAGCCAAGATATCTTATCATCTAGATCTAAAATACTTTTTATAGTTGGCATTAAATCAGTATATTAGACTCTAGAAATACTCTTTGTGTAAAAAGATGAGGATATTTTGTAAACAGATAAGCAAATTGAATAATTTTGCCTTGCTAATACTCATGTTAAAAAATAGATTTAATGCTTAAAAAAATACTCGTTGTTTTCAAGAAACTAGTTGTTGCGTTCTTCGTATTATCGATATTCTCGGTTATACTTTACCGGTTTGTACCTATTCCTATAACACCGCTCATGCTGACTCGTTCTGTTCAAAATGATTTTACTAAATGGAAACATAACTGGGTTGCTTTGGAGGAGATTTCCCCAAACTTACAGATTGCAGTGGTGGCGAGTGAAGATCAGAATTTTTTGAAACACTATGGGTTTGATTTTGAAGCCATCAAAAAGGCAACTGAACATAACAAAAAAAGCAAACGGATTAGAGGTGCGAGTACTATCACTCAGCAAGTGGCCAAAAATGTCTTTCTCTGGCAGGGAAGAAGTTGGGTTAGAAAAGGCTTTGAGGTATATTTTACTGCCTTAATTGAAGTTTTCTGGAGCAAAGAACGCATTATGGAAGTGTACCTAAATAGCATCGAAATGGGGGATGGTATCTATGGCGCTGAGGCAGCTTCTCAGTATTGGTATAAAAAATCTGCGAAAAAATTGAGTATGAGAGAAGCAGCTGGAATCGCTGCTATATTGCCAAATCCAAGAAAATTCAAAGCAAGTAATTCATCTAGTTATATAGAAAACAGGAAAAATAACATTATAAGACAAATGCGATTTTTAGGAGGATTAAAATATTAATTATAATAGAACTCAACAGGGGTTTTAGCGCTTGTTTTTGAGAATACTCTCTGAGAGTAGTTTCTTGGCTCTGAGTAATTTAATTTTTACATTGTTAAGTGGCTCCTGAATCTGCTCAGAAATTTTCTGATAAGGTAGCTCTTGAAAATAGCGAAGCTGAATGACTTCTTGATAATGTGGTTTGAGTTTTTTGATATGAATCAAAAGCTCGTTTAAGTTTTGCTCCTTAATGATTGCGTCTTCAATCGTTGGTGATGTGTCAACCATATTTTGAGCAAAATAGCTTTCGGTATTAGGGTTAATATCTATAAAAATTGAGGACCTCTTTTTGCGAAGCATGTCAATATGTACATTTTTAGCAATAGATATTAGCCAAGTATTGAATCCGTATTCAGGATTATACGTATTTATTCGATCAAATGCTTTGGCAAAGGTCTCGATAGTAATGTCTTCTGCATCGGTTTCGTTCTCTGTGCGTCTAAGCATAAAACCGTAAACCTCATTCCAATAAAAATCTAGCAAAAACGTAAATGCAACTTGGTTGCCTATTTTAGCTTTGCTTATATTTTGCTGGATTATTTCAGAGGTTATTTCCAATGTACGGGTTTTGAAAACATGTTAGAGACAAATACATTCAGTTGGATGAAGATAAGCATTATTTCTAGAATAGGGTAGAGGTATATGGTATCCTTTTCTTTGAGCTTGTTTGCAGAGAATCCAAAGACTAGCCAAGTAACAAGATATCTGAATCCGATTAAGATAACTAGGTGTATCCAGTTGTAGCCCGCAATAGCTAGAAATGTAGCTAAGATATAAAACCAAAATTGAGACAAGAAAAATAGGACAAGTTGGGCCTTATCAATAAACTTATAATGTCCTGCAGTAGAGACATGTCTTCTTTTTTGTCGAATCCAATCTCTAAAATTTTTTTTCGGTTCAGAGTAAGTAAAGCTCTCCTGACTATAGCAGATAGAAGTATTTTTTGAATTTGCCGCTTCGTTGATAAATAAATCATCATCGCCAGAGCGTATTTTCATGTGGTTTATAAAGCCATTGGTTTTAAAGAACTCTTCGCGTTTATACGCCATATTTCTACCAATTCCCATATAAGGATTGCCTGACTTTGCCCACCCAAAATATTGGATAGCCGTAAGGCATGTTTCAAATCTAATGAGTTTATTGAGTAGAGAGTTTTTTACCTTCTCGTATGCACCGTATCCTAAAACAATGGTTTTTGTTTTGCTAAAGCCAGAGGTCATCTCTGAGATCCACTGCTCGGAAGTCGGGTAACAATCGGCATCGGTAAATAAAAGGAATTCATTTTTTGCGGCTTTTATCCCTAAAGTAAGGGCGTATTTTTTATTACCCCAAAAAGCTTCGTTGTTTATGACATCTACAATTTTGATAGAGTTATGTAGCGCTGCGTACTCTTTGAATACTTCGAGTGTGTTATCACTCGAAGCATCATTGATGAGTACTATTTCAAAATTTGGATACGCCTGATTGAGCAACAAAGGAATTAGTCTTTTGACGTTTTCTTCTTCGTTTTTAGCACAAACTAAGACAGAAACAGGGATGTTTCTTGGCGTGTTTTGTTGTTTTTTTGCAAAAGCAAATCTTGAAAAGATGCCTAAGTAGTAAAATAATTGAATAAGCACAATGGCAGCAAAAATATAGAAAACTATATCTAAAATCATTAGCGTGTTGAGATTAAGCATCAGGTATTATACTAAAATAGGTTCAAAATATCCTTGTTGAAAACTAGCTTCTTCTCGGACGTTTTGGTTTTGGGAAGTCTGATCCGCTGCTTCTTCTTGATGAAGAAGGTTTGTCAGAGCTTCTTCCGAAAGATGGTCTGTTAGAAGAACGATCGCCTGCACTTCTTGCTCCGCCTTCTTTTCTTACGCCAAATCCACCTTCTCTTCTTCCTCCGCCACCTCTGTTGTTATGGTCGCGTCTATTAGAGTTCCTGCCACTGTCTCTTTCGTTTTGAGAAATCTCTACATTGATTTTTCTGCCGTTTACAGAAAGTCCGTTGAGTTGTTCCATAACGCGGTCTTTGTGTTCTGCTTCAGTGTTGAAGAATGAGAATCCTTCTTTTACATCGACTTTAAACACATCGTCTCTGCCAAGGCTAAGCGTATCTTTTAAGAAGTCCTTCAGTTGCATCCAATCAAAATCATCTCTTGAACCGATGTTAATGAAGTAACGCACCGCACCTCCTTCAGAGAAGTTCCCCTCTCCGCGTCCTGATTTCTCAGTTGACATGTCTTTGCGTTTTTTATAATAACTGATAAAACGGTTAAACTCTACCGATACCATTCTTTTGATAAGCTCCTCTTTAGATAAATCTTCGAGTACTTCGTATATAGAAGGTAAGTATGAGTTGATTTCGTCATCAACTTTTACGTCTTTGATTTTATTAGCTAAGTGATATAGCTGCGTAGCACAGATTTCAATTCCGCTTGGGATATTTTTCTCTTCAAACTTCTGTTGGATGATTCTCTCTATAGCAGAAATTTTTCTGATCTCACTTTTTGTAATAATTACAATTGAGGTTCCGGATCTTCCGGCACGTCCTGTACGTCCACTTCTGTGTGTATAGGTCTCGATTTCATCCGGAAGTTGGTAGTTGATTACGTGAGTAATATTATCCACGTCAATTCCTCTGGCTGCCACGTCAGTTGCGATAAGCATCTGAATTTGTTTGGCTCTGAATGATTTCATCACCGTATCGCGTTGCGCTTGAGATAAATCTCCGTGAAGTGCAGCTGCATTGTATCCGTCTTCAATAAGTTTTTCGGCTACAGCTTGTGTGTCTCTTTTTGTTCTACAAAAGATAACCGAGAAGATATCAGGATTAGCATCAGCTAATCTCTTAAGTGCTTCATAACGGTCTCTTGCATTGACTAGATAGTACTCGTGAGATACGTTTGCTGTTCCTGAATTTTTAGTTCCAACAGTAATCTCAAGAGGTTTTCTCATGAATTCTCTTGCTATACGAGATACCTCGTTTGGCATAGTTGCTGAAAATAACCAAGTGCTTTTTGTCTCAGGAGTCGTTGATAATATCGATACGATATCTTCATAGAATCCCATGTTTAGCATTTCGTCAGCTTCGTCTAATACGCAGTAATCGATTTTAGAGATGTCAACATAACCTCTGTTAATCATATCTTGCATACGACCTGGTGTAGCGACGATGATTTGAGCACCGCGTTTGATGTCCCTTGCCTGATCTGTTATGCTTGCACCACCATAAACGGCAACTATGTTTACGTTTCTCTCGTATTTTGCATAGTTTTTCATTTCGTTAGTGATCTGCAAACAGAGTTCTCTTGTTGGCGAAATAATAAGAGCCTGTGTAGTTCTGCTCTCTGTGTTGATTTTTTGGATTATCGGAAATCCAAAAGCAGCAGTTTTTCCTGTTCCTGTTTGCGCTAGAGCCACAATATCTGTGTCTTTTTCTAGTAGAATTGGAATTGCTTTTTCTTGTACTTCTGAAGGTTCTGTAAACCCTAAATCCCCAATGGCCTGTAGTAAGGACGGTTGAAGTCCTAATTCTTGAAATTTATTCATATAATTTTTAAAATAGGTGCAAAGTTACTCTAATTTATTTGAAGTAATATCAATCAAACCTATTTAAAATTTGAAAATGAGGATATTACCCCAAAAAGCCAGTCAAAATCTTGCTAAGATTTCAGAAAATCAATGAGTTGATGAATGGCTCTTGCCCTATGACTAATCTTGTTTTTTTCCTCTGAAGAGAGTTCTGCAAAAGTTTTGTCATAGCCATCGGCTACAAAAACCGGGTCGTAGCCAAAACCATTTTCACCTTTTCTCTCTGTTATGATTTTTCCAGTTACAATACCTGTAAAAAGATGTTGCTCGCCATCTATGTTTAGGGCAATCACTGTTTTAAACTGCGCCTTGCGGTTAGGCTTACCTTTTAGCTCTTGCAAGAGTTTATCAATGTTGTCTTCATCATTTTTTTGATCTCCAGCATATCGGGCAGAATATACCCCTGGAGCATTGTCTAAACTTTCTACTTCTAAGCCTGAATCATCAGCAAAACAAGAAAGCTGATAGTGTTGCGTGACGTAATCTGCTTTTAGCATTGCGTTCCCTTCAATCGTATCTGCTGTTTCTGGAATGTCTACTGAACAACCAATCTCGTTCAGACTACTGATCTGATAGGTTTCAGGAAGCAGTTGTTTGATCTCCTGAATTTTATGCTTGTTGTTAGAAGCGAAAACGAGTTTCATGGAGTATTTAGTCTAGGTGTAGTATGATGTTTTAATCAAAATTGTCTGTGCAAAGTTACTTATTTTTTTGAATCAAATAAACTAAAATTGCTTTTGTAATCTATTGGTTAGGGTTAGTAATAAAAAAAATGCCCCTCCAGAAGGAGAGGCATTTTATAGCTATAAAAGAATTAGTCTTTATTGCTTAGCAACTTTAATGGTTTTCACTGCACCATCAACATTTACTTTCACAAAGTACGTTCCTGTTGGTAGTGAAGTCATATCAA
>CAZRCB010000055.1:0-12553 GCA_964598455.1 uncultured Flavobacterium sp. | reverse complement strand
CAATTATATCTGCAATAGTCTGCCCTTCAGCCATTAGTTGAGGAGACGTCGCTACGGGAGCATCTGGCGTTTGGTTAACGGTAAGTTCAACTGAATCGTTTATAGAACATCCTGCATCTGTATGAGAAGTAGCTGTATAGGTTACTGTTCCAACTGTATCTCCTTTGAAATAAACAGTAGTTGCATAATCATCCGCTACATAAGCAGTGGTTGCACTAGCATCTGTGTACAGATTAGTTGCAGGTGACCAAGTGATGTTAGTTTGCTCAAATGTATAAGTAAAGGTCATATTAGGACGTTGGTCAACTAGAGTTGGCGTGTTTGTAAGTGCATCAAAACCAGCAATACCACCACTGACATTATCCACTCTGATATAGGCTACTGAGTTTGATGGAGTAGTAGTTACTTTGTTAGTCGTACCTGAACCGTTTCCGTAATTACCTGCATTGTGAATAGTTTCAACAATAAGGTTTGACACTCCATCCCAAACATAAGGTGTAGTTAACGTAAAAGATTCTAAACCTACTCCAGCAGATGCTGGTGTAAAAGTAGTTGGTCCGTATACAGTAGTAGTACCTGTTACAAACCCTGTCATTACAGTTTCTGTAGTAGCGCCCATTCTGATAGTGAAGTCAACACAATTACCTCCGGTTACTGATGCGAAATCAAATGTTACTACTGAAATTTCACTTCCTGCCATCATACCTTGAGCTGTAAGTTCAGTTGCGGTATATAGCATTTGGTGTTTTGCACCACCATAAAACGCACTAAAAGGATTTGGATAAGAAGTAGTTGAAGGTGCGGTTGTTCCGTCTCCTAAAACTGCAATTCCGTTATTTATGTTTCCAGTTACAGTTAAGGCTACTATAGTGTCTTCACAGATATCTGAATCTGTAGCCTCTGCTGTGATAGGCATTGGCAGTGGGTTTACATTTACCTGAACTTGAATTGTTGATAAACAAGCTGCCCCAGTTGATTGACTTGCTGAAAGCACATAGGTTGTTGTTTCTGTAGGGTCAAATGACCAACCATCAGTAGCATTTCCGTTTACACCAAGACTTGGTGTCCACTCAAAAGTATCATAATCTGAAGCTCCAGTTGTAATCGTAATAACGTCAGAAGTATCAGCCTCACAGATTTCTAGTGTAGTTTGTGATAGTGCAAAGTCAGGTGCAGCAGTTACTGTAGCCACTACTTCTGCTCTCTCAGAAGCACAAATACCATTTCCATTTATGTAGATATTTGCTCTGTTCGAAGAGGTAGATGTACCTCCTGACGTACCGTTACCATCAGATACCCCACCAGTCATAGTGTCTAAAATCTGTTGAGCAGTTCTGTTATCTGCATAGGTATAGGTAGTAAGATTCGAGCCAGGCAGATGGTATCTAGTCGATGCAGATGTACCACCTGTATTGACGTTACTGAATGAGGTCTGAACAACAATATTACTTGTGCCATCCCAAACAAACGTACCCGTTAAGGCGTATGTATTTATCCCGACAGTAGTAGCTAAATTTGGATTTGAATATACTAATGTTAGTCCTGACACATGAGTTGAAGTAGCCAGGTTTTGTGTTGTAGATCCGATATGAATTGTAAAGTCAGATAAATTAGAACCCGCACTTGTTACATCAAAAGAAATTGATGTTATAGGTCCACTGATTAGACCTGCTGCAACTAATTCCTCTGCTTTATAAATGTATTGGGTTTTAGTGCCTCCCCACGAGTGGTAGTATGGCGTTCCACTGCCTGTACTTGTGGTAGTGGCAGTACCTATTTGTGTGGTAACATTGGGAACTATAAAGCCCGCTTCTGCATAATAACTAGTGGTTTCAGTATTTACGGGTGTAGTAAATGTAGCTCCATCGCCTATTTTAATTCCGCCAGTTTGAGCAGTATACCAAGAAACAACATCTCCATCAGTTACAACGGCTAGATTTGCCTGACCTTCTCCACAAATATTGTCACCCGTTACACTAGTGATAGTTGGGGCTTGACATTGCGTTGTGAAACTAAAAGGTCCTGCCCAGTTACTATATCCATTCGCACCACAGTCCTGACGAACATAGATTTCATAAGTAGTACTAGAGTCTAAGTTGTTTATGGTATATGGATTAGTTACTCCGGTGACTGTTGGAACGCCAGATTGGAAGAATCCTTCTTCACCAAACTCAATATCAAACAAAGCCCCTGGACTTGTCCAGCTGATTGTTGCTGAGTTCACTGTTATTGCGTCTAAGGTTAAGTTGAATGGCTTTGTACAATCAGGGATGACTACAGTGATCATATAATCCTCGTATTCACCACTTAAGTTGGTAAGACAAGGGGTGGTTGGGCCTGTAGATGTTGATGAAGCGTTTCCAATCCTCATTCTAGTCTGACCAGCCGTGGCGTCATTAGGTATAGTAAACGAACCTGAATGAGTGCTTTGATATCCTGAAGAAGCATATACCAATTCTCCATCATCATCAAAACTTCCGTTTTGATTCCAGTCTGCCCATATTTTGAATCCTGAAGTACCACCAGTGGCAATAGCTTCAAAGTTAACCACATCCCCTACTTCTTGACTTACGTTGTGGAAAAGATAGAAATCTCCATATCCATTTGCTGATAATCCACTAGTGGTGTTGCTAATGTTTTCTGAGCCTCCTGTGGTTGAGAAGTCAGTAATATAATTAGTTGTACTAGTCCCAATAGGAATACAGTAGCAGTCAACTGCGTCATTCATAAGTACTGAAATAGTACCTGAAATGTCTGTTTCGTTACTATTTGTACAGGTTAATTTATATCTAAAGTCAGTATTAGATGTAACGCCAGCACTCATCACGTGTGTAGTAGAAATTGCACCAACTACATCAACCCAGTCATTCATTCCTGCTGGTGAAGATTGCCAAATACCTTCTAGCCCGTCTGCCGGAGCAGTTGCTCCTAAGGTTGTAAGTGTAAAGCTAGTATTAGCACAAGCATATAGAGGGCTAGTAACGGTTCCTGCTGTAGGTGCTCCTACACAGTCGTCAAGTTGAATAATTTCAACTGCATAGTCTTCAGTCTCACCATAGCTAGCCGAACCACAAGCGTCAAACGTAGTCGAACTCTCTACTACCCTCACACGCATACGTGTTTCACCAACCAATACTGATTGAGGCACAAGAATAGTTGCTGTATGACTGCTTCCGCTAGCTATTGTTGTTGCAGATGAAGTTACAAGTTCGCTAGCTTCAAAAGTTCCATTTTGGTTATAATCTATCCAAACCTTTACTGCTCCTGAATAATTAGAAACACCTACTTCAATATCAAAAGACATTCCTCTTCCGACTGACATTTGGTGTGAAGCTGTGTAGTCAGAATAACCTATAGGAGCAGTAGTTGATCCACAGGCAGAATTCGTATTATTTATATTGGTAATTGCAGATGTAGTAATCACATTATTTACTCTAGCACCATTATCACAACCCCAGCTGTAAACAGGCGTACAATAACAATCTGTACCAGGGTTCATAATAACTTGAGCAATATCTGAATATACTGTTTGGTTACTATACGTACACGTAAGTTTATATCTGAAATCTGTATTCACAAGAACCCCAGTACTAATAACTTGAGTTACAGAGATAGCGCCAGCTACGTCTGTCCAAGTGTTCATTCCAGCTGGAGATGACTGCCAGATTCCTAGCAAACCATCTGCTGGTGCTGTTGTGCCCGTTGTAGTTAGTGTAAAGCTGTTGCCTGCACAAACATTTATAGGGCTCGTAACTAGACCTGCATTAGGTGTACCAGTACAGTTGTCAAGTTGAATAATACTAATTGTATAGTCTTCTGTTTCTCCATAAGTATCACTATCACATGGACCAAAAGTATCTGTATAATATACAAGTCGTACGCGCATTCTATAGTCTCCTGCAACAACTCCTGTTGGGACAGTAAAGCTAAAAATCCCTGTGCCTGAACTAGGAAGTCCATTTCCGTTTGTGCTTGCAATAAGCTCATCTGCACTAAAGGTTTCATCATTGTTATAGTCTATCCAAACTTTAACCTCTTCCGAGCTAGCAGAACTATAGCTTGTACTAACACTAATAGTGTAAGAGTTGCCAGGAGCTAAGTCTGGTGCAGGAAGTGCAGTATAGTTTTGATAAGCATTGGCACTACAAGCAGTAGTGCTATTGTTTAAAGTTACAGACTCTCCTTGTAGGGTTACATTAGAGATATCATCTCCGAAGGCACAACCCGTAGTATAGCTTGGTGTACAATAAACGAGTGGAAGGTAACTCGGTGCACCTTCAGACTGAATCGGATTGGAATAGCTAATTGATCCTGCTAAAATCATCATGCAAAGTGATAGCTTCCCGAGCCAGCGATTGATGATTTTTGTTCGATTTTGTAAAAATTTAAATCGTGTAATTTTTTCCATAGAACTAAATTTTAAGATTAATTTATCGTAAATATATGAAAATAAAATTTAGAAAAACAAATCTAATTTACTTATGTTTTGAATATGATATTTTTATAGTTAAAAAAATTAAAGCAATTTATAAGCAAATCTTATTTTTAATGAAATAGTTTTCTGTTATAGTAACTAACTTATTTTTAAACACATACAGCTTTAAAAGGTCTTTTTTTTAACATTTGCTATAGGCTTGATATCTTTATTTTCTTCTATGAAGATAAAGTAGTTTTATTTTGGAAGGTAATGTTTTTGACATAATATGAAAGACGTTTTCTTTAAGAGTTTATGGTAAATTTATGTTAATAACAAACGCCATTTCTATCTTCATTTATAAAATAATTTGTAAAAATTATTATTAAGGTTGAACGAACTTTTCAGTATTTATTTATATCTTTTTTCTTATAAATAGTGTTTTTTGTCAGGCAATAATTCGAATGCTAACATTATTTTAAGAGTTAGTTGTGATGAATTATATATCTTTGCGCAAAATCCATAAACCTAAAATAAATATTTATGAAAAAAGTTTTAATGAGTTTAGTAATTGTTGCAGGACTTTCTTTTTCTGCCACTAGTTGTAAAAAAGCTGTAGTAGCTACTGACGCTACTGATACGGCTGAGACAAGCGAAACAGCAGTAATGTATACTGTAGATACAGCATCTGTTGTGGAGTGGAAAGGAACAAAAGTAATTGCAGGATCACATAACGGAACAATTAAAATCTCTTCTGGAGAGGTTAGTGTTGTTAACGGTATGCTAGAGGCTGGTACTTTTACAATTGACATGAATTCAATTGACGTACTTGACATTGACGAAGAAAACGGGAAATCAAAGCTAGAGGCACACCTAAAAGGAACGGTTGAAGGAAAAGAAAATGATTTCTTTAACGTAAATGAATTCCCTGAAGCAAAATTTGAAATTACTGCGGTTGAAGAAAATAAAATTAGCGGAAACTTAACGCTTAAAGGTGAGACAAAAAACATCTCTTTCCCCGCAAAAGTAGAAGTTAGTGATGATCACGTGACTATTACCTCTGAAGCATTTATGATTGACAGAACACAATGGAATGTTAGCTTTAACAATGAGTCGTTGACTGATGTGGCTAAAGAAAACGTTATCAGCAATAATATCGAAATTAAATTTGCAGTTAAAGCTACTAAATAATTTAGTGATTAACTACTGGGTTATACTTTTATAACTTAATTCTTATAAACCGTCTTGATTAGTTCACAGGCGGTTTTTTTATGGAATTTATTGTTATTAATTTGTGGGATACTACTCTCTAGTGCCTAAAAATAAAATTGTATGATTGTTTTTTGAATAGCTAAAACTAAGATGACGAGCATAAAAGAATGTGTTTTTTAGATAATTTATAACTATTTATTGTCGATATTCTCTAAGTTTTTTTTTATATTCGCAGGAATTAAATTATCTATATTTATATAAAAATTTTACTACACTATATTACATATGTCAAAAACTGCTATAATAGAGATTGATGGGAAAAGATACGAGTTCCCGCTGATCACAGGAACTGAGAATGAAGTCGCCATTGATGTCGAAAAATTAAGAGCATTATCAGGTGCGATTACGATGGATCCAGGATATAAAAACACGGGTTCTTGCGAGAGTGCTATTACTTATTTAGACGGTGAAGAAGGCATTTTGCGTTATAGAGGGTATGCCATTGAAGACTTGGCAGACAGAGCATGCTTCTTAGAAGTTTGTTATTTGTTGGTGTTCGGTGAGCTTCCAAGCAAATCACAATTAGAGAAATTTGAAAATGACATCAGAAAATATACTCTAGTTCATGAGGATATGAAAAATGTCATTGACGGGTTCCCTAAAACCGCTCACCCTATGGGTATTTTAGCCTCGCTAATGAGTGCATTAACAGCGTTTAACCCTAAGACAGTTGATGTAGAGAACGAAAAAGAAATGTATAACGCAGTATGCAAAACTATCGGGAAATTCTTGGTAATTGCAACTTGGACTTACCGAAAAAGAGAGGGGTATCCACTGAATTATTACGACAATACTCTAGGCTTCGTAGAGAACTTCCTCAAACTGATGTTTAAGCTACCTACAGGTCCATATCATATAAATCCAAAAGTAGTAAGTGCACTAAACAAACTATTTATCCTTCACGCTGATCACGAACAAAACTGTTCTGCTTCGACCGTAAGAATGGTAGGCTCTTCACACGCCGGATTATTCGCATCTATTTCTGCTGGAATCTCTGCACTTTGGGGACCACTTCACGGAGGTGCAAACCAAGCAGTTCTTGAAATGCTAGAAGCTATTCAAGCTGATGGTGGCGATACTGAAAAATATATTGCAAAAGCAAAAGACAAAGATGATTCATTCCGTTTGATGGGCTTCGGACACAGAGTCTATAAAAACTTTGACCCACGAGCAACCATTATCAAAAAAGCAGCTGATGAGGTTTTAGAGGAACTAGGAATTGAAGATCCAATCTTAGACATCGCTAAGAAATTAGAAAAAGCAGCACTTGAGGACGATTACTTCAAATCAAGAAACTTATATCCAAACGTAGACTTCTACTCTGGAATTATCTACAGAGCGCTAGGTATACCGAATGATATGTTTACAGTGATGTTCGCTATCGGAAGACTTCCAGGTTGGATTGCTCAGTGGAAAGAAATGAGAGAGAACAGAGAGCCAATCGGAAGACCAAGACAAATTTATACTGGACATACACACAGAAAATTTGTACCCGTTGAAGACAGAAAATAAAATTAACAATAGAATCAAAAAAAGCTATCCAGATTAGGATAGCTTTTTTTGTATGTAGTATTTTTTGCTAACGAATTAAAGCAGCTCGCTCAACATTTCTGATAATTTTTCATCTGATGGTCTTGGTGCATCTGCTGAAATGATCTTTCCTTCTGTATCCAATAAGATAAATCTCGGAATGCCCTCAATCACATAATCCTGCACGAATTGAGACTCCCAGTCCTTATCGGCAAAAAGTTGTGTGCCAACCATTTGGTGCTCAGTTACAAATTCTTTCCAAGTCTGGTGGTCTTTTTTCTTATCGATAGAAATACTCACGACCTCTATATTTTTGTCGTGGAATTTTCGTTCTACTTCTTTAAGAAACGGAATCTCATATTTACAAGGTCCGCACCAAGTTGCCCAAACATCGATATAAACATATTTCCCTTTTAGGTCATCTAATGAGGTAAAACCACCTTTATGGTTTTCGTAGTCTACAAATTTTGGCGAAGGCTCTCCCTTTACCAATACCTTTACTTTGTTGTATTTGTCGGTTAGTTCGTTTTTGAACTTCTCATCTGTAATTCCTGAAGATAATTCTTTGTAGAATTCCTCAATCTTTTTGTTTGACGGAGAAATTTCATAGCTTAGATTTTTTGCCAATGCATTTTTGATATTCTGACTTTTCTTGGCTTTAAAGCTAGATAATAGCGTTTCGTAGTAGTCAGCACCGCCATTTACAGCATTCTGAACATTGTCTTGAAAGTTGCTTTCGACCAAGTTTCTATAGGCAGAAGAGAAGTTGAAGTCATCTGCGTTATCAAAATCAATATTTTCATCAGTCTTCGGAAAGGAATCTGAAACCTCATACTCTTTATTTCCTACTAAGAAACCGTGATAATTTGTATAATTTTCTATTAAGAAACTCTTGTGGTAAATGATGCTTTTAGTTTCTTTAGCTTTAAAATCAGTAACTGTGAAGTTGGTGTTTTCAATCAATTCGTTTCCTTTTTTCTCAAGTTTGTCGAGTTTAGCTAGAAAGTCAGCTTCCTCTAAAGAGTAGAAATCTCTCGGACTCGCACCGGTAACTTCATTAATAATTCGACTTTTTTGTGCATAGTAATTGTTTTCGATAGCTAGGTCACCATCAAATTTAATGTTTTTTAATAGCTCAGCATCGGCTTCAAAGCGCAGGTTTTTTCCTTTTTCTAAATAAAGGGGTTGTTTGCCAATTTCGTATAACCCTTCATAATTTAGGTGTAATGTGTCTTGAAAGCTACCATCCTCTTTTAGGGTAATTTCTTTCGAAAATGAAAGCCCAGTAATAGTGAATGTCCCTTCTTCCGTATTTTTCATGATACCTGATACTATAGTATAATCAGGTGTTTCTTTGGTACATGATAATAAGACAAGTACCAGAGCAGATGCAAATAATTTTTTCATAGTTATGTTTTTAGAAATCAAATTTAATAATTCTAACTCATTTATCCATATTTAACTCTAAAACTAATTGAGAATTGATGCTTTTTCTAGACTAATGTAAGACTAATGTAAGACTAAAAACGTTGTTTTCTGACCAATAGCCAAATCACAACTGGCGCTCCGATGATTGAAGTAACAGCATTGACAGGAAGTATAAAATCAAAGCCTGGCATTTGGCTCAGTATATCACATAATAACATGATGATACTCCCAATACCGATGCTTCCCCAAAAAAGTGTTTTGTGGTCAGAAGTGCTAAATAATAATTTAGCAAGATGCGGCACAGCAAGCCCGATAAAAGCGATAGGCCCTACAAAAGCGGTGATTCCTCCGGCCAATAAACTGGTTGCGATGATGATGGTGTTTTTTACTAATTTGAAATTAACCCCCATACTTCGGGCATAATTTTCGCCTAACAACAAAGCGTTGAGTGGTTTTATGCATAGATAACTAAGTGCAAGTCCTACCACAACTACAACACTAAGAAGTATAATAGATTCCCAAGACTGACTTCCGAGGTTTCCTAATCCCCAGAGGGTGAATTTCTTGAGTTGTTCTGCCGAGCTAAAATAAGTCAAAACACTGACTACGGCCGAGGTAATACTACCAAACATCAGCCCCACAATCAAGATTGCCATGGTGTCCTTCAACTTTTGAGATACTATCATCACTGATACTAAAACTAGAAAACTACCAAGTGAAGCCGCTAAAACTAATCCGTAGTTAGATTGGAAAATATCTTTTAAGAAAAGAGGTAATATCCCTGAACCTAAGACAATGAAGGCAACGCCCAAACTCGCTCCGGAGCTAATTCCCAAAACATAAGGTCCAGCAAGAGGATTTCTGAAAAGTGTTTGCATAAGCAGTCCGCTAATAGAAAGTCCGATACCTGCCAGTATGGCTACTATTGCTTTTGGCAAACGATAATTTAAGATGATATAATCCCAAGTGTGCTTGGAACTCCCTTCTAGAGTGAGGGTTTTGAAAACTTCGTCTAACGGAATATTTACAGAGCCTGTACTTAAACTTATTAAAAAAAGTAGTACAATGCTCAATAGGATCCCGAAGATAAAGAGTTTATGCTTCATTTCAGTTGCTCAAAGAATTGAAGTTCATAGTCTTTTAGAAGCTCTGGATGCGCGATTTTGATGATATCTTTCAATACCAAATCAGGTCTGTTAGGAGCTAATTCAAAATAAACGACACCGCCTTTTGCACCTGTTTTTGTAGAATAGGTATATACATTACCTTCTTTAAAAGCTTTGAATTCTTTGTAATGCGGATTAGCAATAAGCATTTCGTCTAAGCTAGTATAACTTCCTGCGCCAATCCAATAATCAGCATTTTGCGCCGTATCAAAAACCTCTTCGAATGAAAGCGCTAAACTTCCTGTTCCTGAAGTGTCTGACCAATAATAATTTGTATTGGCATCAGCCAAAAACTCAGCTGACCAACTATCGCCTTTAGGTAAATACCACACATCTTCATAGATATTTCCTGTAATCACACTAGGCTTTAGGTTTGCTTTCTGCGCTAATGCCTTCGCTTGTTCGTAATCTGATTTTATCGTGTCAAATACTTCTTTTGCATTTTCATCTTTATCGAATAAAGCCCCGAAGAATTTAATCCATTCTGCTTTCCCTAGTGCGTGTTTCTCATTCCAATCACCATTCAAAAGTACTTTTACTCCAGCATTTTTCAGATTGTCTAGTATTTCAGAAGTTTGGTTTATAGTATAGCTCACAAGTACTTCCGGATCTAAATCCAAAACTAATTCGGTGTTTATACGTTCGTTTCTACCCACTTCTTTAATTTTCCCCGCATCAATCAACGAGCGAACTTTCTCAGATGAAATATAATCTAACCCTGGAAAACCGACAAGAGCATCCTCTACACCTAACATTTCTAGTGAAGGAATATGTGTGGTAGAAGTCACAACCATACGTTGAATAGGAACCACAACTGAAATATAGTGTTTCAAGCTATCCGGAAGTTGTACTTCTTTTTTGTGCAATACATAGGTTTCTTGTAGTGTTGATTCTGGACTGACGTTTTTTATGCGCACAATTTTATAATCTTCATATTGGTATAACTCGAAGTTCTGTGCAAACTCAACTTGATTTGAGATGAAATCGCTTGTAGTTGGAGTCTCTTTTTTGCATCCTATTAATAGGAGTAGTAAAAGAGGAAATAAGAGTTGATTTTTTGAACTGCTAAATATAAAGGTTGAATTCATCATCATTATAGATTTGCTTTTTTCTAAAGCTGTAATTATTTTTTATATTCTGCGGCAACGCTTTCGAGTTCCTCATACCATTCTTGTCCGAAGCGTCTTATGAGGGCTTCCTTTACGAATTTATATACCGGAACAGAGAGTTCTTTGCCAAGACTACAAGCATCGTTGCAAATGTCCCATCGGTCATAATTTACGGCTGAAAAATCCGAGAATTCTTTGATTCGGATAGGGTAGAGGTGACACGAGATTGGTTTTTTCCAATCTACTACGCCTTCATTATAAGCTTGTTCAATTCCGCAAAGTGCAGTTTTGCCGTCAAAAACAACATACGCACAGTCTTGTCCGTTGATTAGTGTAGTTTCTAATTCTCCGTCCCAACCCGTAACCGAAGTACCCTGCTCTTCAATCGCCTTGATGCCTTCGGGTCTTAGATATGGTTTTATTTTTGGATATATCTCATTTAATATTTTAGTTTCCTCATCTGTGAGTGGTGCTCCTGCATCTCCATCGATACAACAAGCACCTATGCAGGCAGATAGATTACACACAAACTCCTTTTCGAGTATGTCTTCAGATACGATGGTTTTTCCTAATTGAAACATGGGGGTTGTATATGAAAAATAATAGCTGCAAAGATACATATTTATATTAAGCAGTTTAAATCCGGATTTAACAATCAAATTGTTTTTTGTGGCACAAGATTTGATTCTTGAAAAGTCAGAAAAAAACAGTTTTATTATCATATAAATTTTTAAATTTACCAAATCATTCAATTACTATTTAATAATCTTATCTAACCATGAAAAAATTAGGACTACTAGCAGCAGCATTTTTATTTAGTGCTTTAACCTATGCTCAAAGTGGAGCAAAAATCGAGTTTAAATCAGAAACTATTGATTATGGTACTGTAAAAAAAGGAGAGGACACAGGAATTCGTGTTTTTGAATTTACAAACACTGGAGATCAACCTCTAATTATCACGGATGTTAAGACCTCGTGTGGTTGTACAGTTCCTTCAAAACCGAAAGAGCCAATTATGCCAGGAAAAACGGGTGAAATTGAAGTTAAATACAATATGAACCCAGGTGTAATCAATAAAACGGTTACAGTTGAGTCAAATGCAGTAAACAAAACTGACGGTAAAGTACCTTTGAGAATTAAAGGAACAGTTGTTAAGCCAGAGGAAGCTACGAAAGCAAGCGTAATGGACAAGAAAAAAGTTCTTCCACGTTCTTAACTAGCTTATTCAGCTTCAAATACACAGAAACTCAAGACGAAAATCTTGAGTTTTTTGTTTTATAGCTTTTTCTGTTTTTGATACATTTAAAAATTACTAACTTTACACAAAAATCAACCCTATGAATCAACCTGTTCTGTTTCTGAGAAACGCCAATATATACCAAGATAAAAACTTAATTCTTGAGGACGTAAATATTGAAGTAAATAAAGGTGAGTTCATTTATCTTATCGGGAAGACCGGTTCAGGTAAGAGTAGTTTTATGAAAACGCTTTATGCTGATTTACCACTGACCGAAGGACAAGGAAGCATCGTAGATTTTGATTTAGCAAAACTCAAAGAGAAAAACATTCCGTATCTAAGACGAAAAATAGGCGTTGTTTTCCAGGATTTTAAATTATTACCCGATAGAACGGTT
>CAZRCB010000054.1:0-12700 GCA_964598455.1 uncultured Flavobacterium sp. | reverse complement strand
CAGCATTCGAGCTAGAGTTCAGAAGAATTAATTTTTTGATATAATCCGGATAAAGCTCTGCAAAAGCAAGCGAGACATATCCTCCCATCGAATGCCCGATAAAGGTAGCTTTCCTGATTTTGTTTTCTTTGAGAATACTATAAATCATATCGGCTTGGTCTTCCATGGTATGTATATAGCCTAGGTTGTCGGTGGCGCCATGTCCTAGCAAGTCAATGGCAAAAACACGGTATTTTTGTGCTAGCTCCCCTACGATAAAATCCCACATCGAGAGATTCTCTAGAAAGCCGTGAAGCAGCACCACTACCGATCCTTTTCCTGAATCGGTGTAGTGAATGTTGATGTCTTTATAAGTGCTTTGCTTTTTCAAAATCTTGCGATGGAGTTTGTGGAGACAACTAAGATAGGTTAAACCTCGTCATAATCGACAAAGATCTCATTTGTCGTAGGCACTGCCTGACAGGTAAGTACAAATCCGTCGGCAATTTCTTTGTCCGTAAGTATTGAGTTCTTTTTCATCTGAGCAGCACCATCCGTAACTTTCGCAATGCACGAGCTACAAATTCCGCCCTGACAAGAATACGGCGCATCTAATCCTTGCTTGAGCACTGCATCCAAAACTACTGTTCCGCTAGGCATATAAAACGTAGTATCCACATCGTCTAATCGGACGGTGACTTTACATTGCCCGTCTATATTTTGGGTTATTTCGGTCTCTTTTGTTGTCGTAGTAAAAAGCTCGAATTTGATCTTTTCTTCATGTGCTTTGTTCTCTTTTAGTATGTCTTTGACGATGGAAATCATCTCATTCGGACCGCATAAATAGAAGTTTTCAAAATCAAATTCTTTGTGTTTGTTCTTTAGCACAAAGTTTATTGCCGGCTTGTCAATTCTCCCGAAAAGACTACCCTCTAACTTTGTTTGGCTAAACACATAATACAAGAAAAACCTGCCTACATACTTATCGTGAAGTGCATTGAGTTTGTCATAAAATATAGTGCTTTCTGGGGTTTTATTTCCGTACACAAGCACAAAGCTACTCTTAGGCTCCTCCTCTAAAGCTGTTTGCAGTATTGACATTACGGGCGTTATACCGCTACCAGCAACGAATGCCACATAGTTTTTCTGACTACTCGGGTCTGGTTCAAAAGTAAAGCGTCCTTCTGGTGCAGCTACATCAATCAGATGACCAACGGCTAATTCTCTATTGGCAAAAACAGAGAAAAACCCATCTTGAATCGCTTTGATAGAGATGCGCAATTCGCCGCTTTTTGGGGTAGAACAAATCGAATAGGCTCGTCTTATTTCCTGGCCATCAAGCGTTAGTCTCAGGTTGACATACTGCCCCGCTGTGAATTTAAAAAAAGGTGCTAAATCTGGAGGAATATTAAATACAACAGAGATAGACTCTGGGGTTTCGCGCTTGACTTCTTTGATTGCGAGTTTGTAGAAATTTGACATTGTCGTAGTTTTTAAGGGCAAAAATAAGGCTTTATTAGAGGAATTAAAAACAAGAAGTGCCAACAGAAACACAAATCACTAAATTATTTCGAACATTTTGCCCTGCAAAGGTCTGATCAAGCCTTTTAGCTCCAAGTCAAACAGAACAGAAGCTACCCTAAAAACAGGCATTTCACAACTTCTGGCAATCATATCAAGTAGGTCTTTCCCGTGGGCTTGGAGGTGTTCATATACTTTCTTTTGGTCAGCATCAAGGTCCAAGAAGAGTTCCCGCTGTATGACTTTTTCTTTCTTGAGTTTCACATCCCAGTTGAGCATATAAAGTATGTCCTGAGCCGAGGTAATCAAGTTTGCCCTTTGCGTTCGGATTAAATCATTGCAACCTTGACTATAATAATCAGTGACTTTGCCCGGAACAGCAAAAACCTCTCTAGAGTAATCATTAGCCAAATTAGCCGTAATGAGCGAGCCGCCCTTAGAGGCACTTTCGATCACAATAGTTGCTTCTGAAATTCCAGCTACGATCCGATTTCTTCTGATGAAATTCTCTCTGACAGGCGTTGACTCGCTCCAAAATTCGGTCATGAAGCCTCCGCATTTATTCATCTTTGCGATGTGTTTTTTATGTTCCGCTGGATAGATTCTGTCAAAACCATGAGCCAAGACACCAATGGTCTGCAGTCCGTTGTCTAGGGCAGCAAGATGTGCGCTGATGTCAGTACCCGAAGCAAATCCGCTGACAATTATCGGGTTTAGGCTCGCCAAATCACTGAGTAATTCCTTACAAAAAGCCTCTCCGTAATGGGTTGATTTTCGCGTACCGACTATACTCAGCACTTTTCTGTTCTGCATATCAAAGTCTCCGGAAGAAAAGAGTATAACCGGTGCGTCTGGGCAGTGTTTGAGCCTCTCGGGATAATTATCCTCAAAAAGATAGTAGATATTGAGTTGTTCTTTTTCGATAAACGACAACTCTTGCTCCGCTCTTTTGAAAGTTGATTTATTGAGGATGTTTTCTACTAAAGACTTATTGAATCTCGAAATCCCCTTAAAATCTTTTTTGGTTGCACTAAATATTTGCTCAGCCGAGCCAAAATGTGCCAGTAGCTTCTTGGCAGAAACATCACCTATACCTTCGGTTCGCATAAGTGCAAGCGTATGAAATAGTTGGTTAGAATCCATAGCAGAAATATTGGTTCAAGATACTTAAATATTTTTGTTTGTTAAAAACTTTATGGACAATAATATGAATCGACATCCAAAATTACTATTTTTGTGTTTATGAAGTTAGCACAATATATATCTCATCTTTTGTATCGTTACCAATGTGTTACGGTACCTGAGTTCGGTTCATTTTTGACCGAAACGCATTCGGCACGATTACACCCGAGTTCTCGTACATTTTATCCACCGAAAAAGACGGTTTCATTTAACGCGCTTCTGAAGAAAAACGACGGGCTATTGGTGCATCATATTTCGCAGTATATGCAAACCCCGTATGATGACGCCGTAAGACTTGTCCAAGAAGAAGTATCGCTTTGGAAAAAAACTTTGAATGAAGATAATTTCTTAGAGCTTAAGAACATCGGTGAAATAAGGTTAAATGCTGAGAACAATTTGGTGTTCACAGTAACAGAAAACACCAATTATCTGACTGAATCCTTCGGTCTAGCGCCTGTAGTATCACCTGCTATCAGAAGAAGCCCAGTTATTGAAGCTACTCAAAACGCAGAGGAAACAACTGAAGCCGAACTAGAAACAGCACCGATTCAGTTGACACCTACCAAAAAGCCAAGCTATCCCTTTGTGAGGTATGCTGTGGCTGCTGCCCTACTCATCGCTGGCGGATTATTCGCTGATAACCTTTATAAAAACCACGTTACCGAAGAAACACGTCTAGTAGAGCACAGCGTTCAAGAAAAGATTCAACAAAGAATTCAGGAGGCAACTTTTGTGATTGACCTGCCGAAGAGCGAGCCCTTGACACTAATCATTAAAGAGGAGAAATTATACTACCACGTTATTGCCGGTGCTTACAGAGACGAGGCAAACGCTGAGAAAGAAGTAGTCAACCTTAAAGAGCAAGGCTACAAAGCCAGAGTTCTCGACAAAAACAGATTCGGACTTTATCCGGTAGTTTACCAGAGTTATAAAACTTATGAAGAAGCTCAGGAGAAATCTCGAGAAATTAGAAAAACAAATCCAGAGGCTTGGCTTTTGTTTCAAGAAATATAAAGTTCTGAATACTTCAGAATTGACCATAAAAAAACCACCTTTTCAGGTGGTTTTTTTTGTTATAGGATATTTTGGGTTTCTATGAAACAAAGTTTTTAGCATTGGCTAAGGCTTCGTCCATTCCGTTGGGGTTCTTACCTCCTGCAGTCGCGAAGAAGGCTTGTCCGCCACCGCCACCTTGTATAAATTTACCGAGTTCTCTAACAACTTGACCTGCATTCAGCCCTTTGTTTTCGACGAGTTCTTTTGAGATATAACAAGTTAGCATAGGTTTGTCATCAGTAATAGTGCCAATAACTACAAAAAGATTATCGACCACATTGCCTAACTCATAAACCAAATCTTTAGCGCCGTTAGCATCTAAATCAACTTTTTTAGCAAGGAAGTTTACGCCGTTAAGCTCTTGGACCTCTCTGACTAGTTCGCCTTTAAGGTTTTTGGCCTTATCTCTTATGAGTTGCTCAACTTGTTTTTTGAGTTTTGCATTTTCATCTTGCAGCGAATGTACTGACTTCAATATATCTTGTGGATTCTTGAGAGTTGATTTTACTTCGGACAGCAGCTCTTCTTGTTCTTTATAGAACGTTTTGACGCTATCTCCTGTGATGGCTTCAATCCTTCTGATTCCCGCAGCCACAGCGCCTTCAGACGTAATCTTGAAGTGCCATATCTCGGCTGTATTCTTCACGTGCGTCCCTCCACAAAGCTCCACGCTATTGCCAAAACGGATGGCTCTTACGCTATCTCCATACTTTTCGCCAAAAAGAGCCATCGCACCATCGGCTACGGCTTCTTTGAACGAAATATCGCGTTTTTCGATTAGAGGCAATTGTTCTTCAATCTTTTGGTTGACAAAATCTTCTACTTGTTGTAGCTCTTGGTCAGTAACTCTTGCAAAATGCGAAAAGTCAAAACGCAAATAATTCGGTGCTACAAGCGAGCCTTTTTGTTCTACGTGCTTTCCTAAAACCGAGCGCAAGGCTTGGTGTAATAAATGCGTAGCTGAGTGATTCTTTTGAGAATCTGAGCGCAAAGTCTCATTTACTTTTGCAGTGAAAGTTCCGTCTAAATTCTCCGGAAGTTGTTTGGCAAAATGCAGAATAAGGTTGTTCTCTTTCTTGGTATCGATGATTTCGATGGTTTCATTAGTCGCAACCAAAGAACCTCTGTCCCCTACTTGCCCTCCACCTTCTGGATAGAAAGGCGTTTTGTCTAATACGAGTTGGTAGATAATTCCGTCTTTTTTAGAATCAATTTTTCTATATCGCGTAATTTTCACTTGGCTTTCTAATTGGTCGTAACCTACGAAGGCCTCTATATTTCCTGGTGTCAAAACCACCCAGTCGTCTTTGGCCACTTCAGAAGCTGCTCTTGAGCGGTTCTTTTGTACTTGCATAGCTTCGTCAAATTCTCTTTCATCAAATGACAATCCTTTTTCTTTTAAGATAAGTGCCGTTAAGTCTTTTGGGAAACCGAAAGTATCGTATAATTCAAAAGCTTTTACTCCTGAAACACTATCTCCTTTAGTCTCTTTTACGATGCTTTCCAGCAAGTGTAGTCCTTGCTCTAGAGTTCTCAAGAACGCGTTTTCTTCTTCTCTAACAACGTTCTCAACCAGTTTCTTCTGAGTTCTGATCTCAGGGAAGGCATCGCCCATTTGGTCTGCTAGTACCTCTACTAATTTATACATAAAGGCTTCTTTCAGATTTAGGAACGTAAATCCGTATCTGACAGCTCTTCTTAAGATTCTTCTGATGACATAGCCCGCTCCGTTATTTGACGGAAGTTGACCGTCTGCAATAGTAAAAGCAACCGCTCTGATGTGGTCAACAATTACCCTAATTGCAATATTTATACGCTCTTCTTCAGGTGTGGCGCTTGTTCCTTGTACGTAGCTAAAGCCTGATATTTCTTCTACTTTTTTAATCAGCGGAAGGAAGACATCCGTATCATAATTTGATTTTACATTTTGTAAGACCATACACAAACGCTCGAAGCCCATTCCAGTATCAACGTGCTTGGCAGGAAGTTTATCTAGAGAACCATCGGCTTTGCGGTTGAATTCCATAAATACGTTATTCCAAATTTCAACTACTTGAGGATGGTCAAAATTCACTAAGTCTTTTCCGTCAACGAGTGCTTTTTCTTCAGGGCTACGGATATCCACGTGGATTTCAGAACAAGGTCCGCAAGGTCCTTGATCGCCCATTTCCCAAAAATTGTCTTTTTTGTTCCCCAACAGAATTCTGTCTTCAGCGATAAGCGTTTTCCAGATGTCATAAGCCTCTTGATCAAAAGGCACGTTGTCTTCTTGGCTTCCTTCAAAAACAGTTACATAAAGAATGTCTTTGGGTATTTTATACACTTCAGTCAACAGTTCCCAAGCCCAGTTAATGGCTTCTTTCTTGAAATAATCTCCAAAAGACCAGTTGCCTAGCATCTCAAACATAGTATGATGATAGGTATCAAAACCTACATCCTCTAGGTCATTGTGTTTTCCTGAAACACGAAGACACTTCTGTGTATCTGCAATCCTGTTTCGCTTCGGCGTGGCATTCCCAAGAAAATACTCTTTGAACTGCGCCATTCCAGAGTTATTGAACATAAGGGTTGGGTCGTCTTTAAGGACAATAGGTGCTGAAGGAACGATAAGGTGCTGTTTCTCTTCAAAAAACTTCAAAAACTGTGTGCGAATGTCTTGTGATTTCATAAGGTGTATATGATTATTCGGCAAATGAGTCATTAGCATAAAATCCTAATTTCTAAATTCTCAGTTCCTAAATAAAAAATTATATCTTTGTTTGTTATAAGATGCAAAAGTAGGATATTTTAGGATATTATGGCCAAAGTAAAATATTATTACGACTCGGACAATTTAGCGTACAAGAAAATCGAGCCTAAGAGGGGGAAGCAAGTCGGCTATATTGGTCTATGGATACTGTCCTCTGCCTTATTCGGGGTTTTGGGGTTTTGGCTTTTGATCAACTCTTCACTTTTAGATACGCCAAAAGACAGAATTCAGAAAAGAGAATTTGAGAACCTCAAGTTCAGGTATAGCCTTCTGAACAAAAAGATGTCTCAGATTGACGAGGTGCTGAACGAAATAGCAGAACGCGACAACAACCTATACAGAGTATATTTTAACGCCGACCCTATACCACTAGAACAACGGAAGGCAGGTTTTGGAGGAGTAAACCGATACAAAGATCTAGAAGGCTTTGACAATTCAGAGCTCTTGATAAACACCTCTAGACAGATGGATATCATCACCAAAGAATTGGTAGTTCAATCAAAATCACTGGACGAAATCTATAAATTGGCACAATCAAAAGAGAAGTTATTAGCGGCGATTCCGGCGATTCAACCTATCAAGAATGAAGACCTAAAGAGAATGGCCTCGGGTTATGGTTATCGGAATGACCCGTTTACTAAAATCAGAAAGTTCCACGCAGGGATGGATTTCTCTGCTAAGACAGGCACACCGGTCTTCGCAACAGGAGATGCTACTGTGACAAGAGCTAACAATGCTTTGTCAGGCTACGGAAATCTTATCATACTAAGGCACGGTTTTGGCTATGAAACCTACTATGCCCACTTGAGCAAATACAATGTGAAGATTGGTCAAAAAGTGAAAAGAGGTGATATAATCGGATACGTAGGAAACACAGGTCGTTCTGAAGGGCCTCACTTGCATTATGAAGTGCATATCAACGGAAATGTAGTGAATCCGATCAACTTTTATTACGGAAATATTTCTGCTGAAGAGTTTGAGATTATCTCTAAACAAGCGAACCTAGAAAACCAATCATTAGACTAATGGACAACATTGAACTACCTGAGAAATTATATTATAGTATAGGAGAAGTTGCCAAGGCTTTTGACGTAAATCAATCGCTGATTCGGTTTTGGGACAAAGAATTTGACATCCTAAAACCCAAGAAAAACGCCAAAGGCAATCGGATGTTTACGCCAGAAGATATCAAAAACTTGAAATTGATATACCATTTGGTCAAAGAAAGAGGCTTTACGCTTGACGGCGCCAAAGCACACTTAAAAGACAACAAGAAAAAAGCATTAGACAAATATGACATCATATCTAAACTAGAAGCAGTAAAGGCAGAACTTATTGCTATAAAAAACACCATTTAATACACCAAAAATTAAACCTAACCCAAACAAATATTTTATGAAAAAGTATCTTTACATCGGAATCATAGCCTTAGTAGTCATCTTCGCATTCACTTCGTATAACGGAATGGTTGGACTTAGAGCTGACGCAGAAAAATCTTGGGCTGACGTTCAGAGCAGTTACCAAAGACGTAGTGACCTTATCGGAAACCTAGTAGAAACCGTCAAAGGAGCAGCCTCACACGAACAAGGTACGCTTACGGCAGTTGTGGAAGCACGTGCCAAAGCTACGCAAACCACCATTGACCCATCAAATAGTACTCCAGAGCAAATGGCTGAGTACCAAAAAGCACAATCAGGTGTTTCAGGAGCCTTGAGCAGATTATTAGTAACTGTAGAGCAGTATCCAGATCTGAAAGCCAATCAAAACTTCTTGGAACTTCAATCTCAGTTAGAAGGTACAGAAAACCGAATCAACGTAACTAGAGATAGATTTAACGAAGCGGCAAATACGTATAATAAGAAAATCAAAACTATGCCAAACGTGCTTTACGCTGGGATATTTGGCTTTAAAGAAATGACACTTTTCCAAGCTGATCAAGGCGCAGAGAAAGCCCCACAAGTTAAGTTTTAATCTTTTTTAGACACAATCATGACACATCCAAATCCTTTTTTGAGTCCACAAGAAGAACAAGAAATTGTCAACGCCATTGTTGAGGCAGAAAAAAACACATCGGGTGAAGTCAGAGTACATATTGAGAGAAAAAGTAACAAAGCACCTTTTGAGAGAGCTCAAGAGGTGTTTTACACTTTAGAGATGCAGCACACCAAAAACAGAAATGCAGTGCTATTTTATGTAGGGACAGAAGACCATAGCTTTGTGATTCTTGGTGACCAAGGTATAAACGAAGTGGTTGAGGATGATTTTTGGGATTCCACCAAAGACCTCGTTATCTCACATTTCAAAAATCAGAATTACAAACAAGGACTCATCGAAGGCATCCTCAAGGCAGGTCAGAAACTTAAGAACTTCTTTCCATACGAACCTGATACGGATACTGACGAACTCCCTAATGAAATTTCAAAAGGATAAATGATACAAATCATCATACGACTGACCAAGTTTTTTCTAGCATTATTCCTATTGCTACTGCAGTTTATTGGATTCTCTCAAAACCACAACATTCCGGAAAAACCCTCTAAACAAACTTCTTATTACGATTTTGGCACCAAGGCTTTAACCGATGCAGAGCAGAAACACATAGAGCGCAAACTCATCAATTATGCCGATTCTACTTCAACTCAAATTGTAGTCATCACTGTTCCCACAACAAATGGCGAGCAGATTGCGCGTTATGCGACTGATTTAGGGCATAAATGGGGTATCGGACAAAAAGGAAAAGACAACGGAATCATTTTGTTAATAGCCATAGACGACCGAAAAGTAACCATTCAGAACGGAGACGGAACCGAGCACTTACTCACCGATGCATTGTCTAGGCGAATCATTGAAACCCAGATAAAACCCGAATTCAAAGCAGGAAATTATTTTGCAGGAATCGACAAGGCTACCACTTCTATTATGGAAGTTATGAGTGGTGAATATAAAGCCAAACCCAAGGGCGATGGCTTTTCGGGGATGATTCCGATAGTTATTATTTTTGTGGTTATCTTATTTCTTATCCTTTCTTCTAAAAACAGAAAAGGCGGCGGTGGCAGCGGCGGGCAGTCTGGTGGATTTGACCTTACGGACTTTATTATCCTAAGTAGCCTTGGTCGTAACTCAGGTTCAGGAGGATTTGGTGGGTTCGGTGGTGGAGGATTTGGCGGAAGCAGCGGTGGTGGTTTCGGAGGCGGCTTCGGGGGCGGTGGATTTGGCGGCGGTGGCGCCTCAGGTAGTTGGTAGATAAAAAACAACTTTGTTCAATAGAGAAAAGTAGCCTATTTGATAGGTTATTTTTATTGACCGTACAAAAGCCAAAATAAAAAAACCGTAAACCTTTTAAATCCAAAGGCTTACGGTTTAATGTTGTGGTCCAACCTGGGCTCGAACCAGGGACCACCTGATTATGAGGCTGTAACAAATGTATTATAGTTGTTTGCTTTTATTTACAGATGTTTGAAAATAAACTATTTACGGATTTTAATTTTTCTTTTCTTTTCATATTTTTACCCTTTTTAGTCAAAATGTTTGACCTATGTTTGACCTGAGAATATAAAACACTCCAGACAACAATTACCTAAATAAAACAATTATTACCTTTAAATCCCTGATTTGTTTTCTGTTTAGAAAACAACTATCTTTGTATATCGTAATTGTGTATTATATTTTACAATGACTAAAGTACAATCAAGAAATATCAGAAACAAGTTTAAATCTACTTATGATTTAAGTGAGAAATTCAACAGAAACTATTCTTTGGGTTCAGATACTCATTTGGATATTATCTCCGAAAACACTAAACAACTCAGCTTTCTGATTTCTTCTTTGACTGTATTAAATGATTTGATTGAAGAAAACTTCCCCAAAACTATTGAAGAAGCTGAACTCATTAAATTCAATCTCCATTCATTACACAGCTCTTTATCTTTGTTGATTGACAATCTGCAAAAAGATGACTTATTCCAAAAGTCTTATAAAAACAGTATTGATTTACTTATTGATGAAGACAACCAAATCCTTGAGTATATCAAGGACATCAATGAATATGTGTTGAGTGAGGACAATTCCTTAAAAGATTTACTAAATAGTTTGTAGTAAATTATGGAATGCGATATTTATGCTATTTCGGCTTTTGTAGATTCTCTATCAGCTATTAAAAAAGTTTATCCGAATGTTGAAAAAGATTTGGCTGAAAGTGCAAAAGGTGTAACTTTTGATGAAGCATTTGAGAAAAATTATACCCTTTCTGATTCTGGTATTGCTAAAGTCATCAAATTACGTGTTCCCAATTCTTCACAGAACAAGGGTAAAAGTGCAGGATTTCGGGTAATTTACTTTATTAATAAGAGGAATAATGAGATTGTTTTTCTGAATATTTTCAGCAAAGTAGGAAAAGGAGGGAAAGACAATGTTCCTAAATCTGAAATCAAAGAATATCTGGAAACTTACAAATCTGAACAAAAATCAGGCTTATTACTAAAAGTTGATTTGACTACTTTTCAATTCTGAAAATCTGCTAACATAATAGAGAATGATAAATCAGAGAGTTAATTTTAGAATCTGATAAGTAGAAATAATATTTAACCTTGATATAACCTATCAGAGATAATTTTTCAACTCTTGGTAAATCAGATTCCTCAAAATCTAAAATGACAGCTACCAAGATTTCCCAATAAAATATTAGTTCTATCTTTCTTGGTTTAATACCAGGAGTTGATAAATTCTTGATATAGATGCAGCTGTCATAGCCTCTTATTCTGTCATTGGTTGGCTCTAAATCAAATTCCCAATTTTCATACTCCATTCCTAATTGAAAGGGTAAAATATTTGTTTTCATAATTTTAGTTTTTGGGCATAAAAAAACCACTCTGATTTTATAGAGTGGTTTAGTATTACTTTGTAAAAAATAGTTATTTGAAAAAATCTTCTTTACTCATATTTTTTGAGCCCATATTACCACCTGCTACAGTGTATAGTGTAATTGTACCCGTAGTGTAACTATTTGCGTTGTTTTCAATTTGTATTAAATCTGTGTAATTATCAGATTTTGAAAAACTCTCGCTATACTCAAAAGCACCTTTTGTACCACAAAAATTAGTTTTATTTTTGTTCCAATTATTGCCATAATACACTTTTAAATAATATGTTCCCGAAGGTATGCTTGACATTTTAAAATCTGTACCCTTACGAATATATTCATTGCGTATAGTTTTATCTGTACTGTTGTTTACCAAGCAAACTATTGCATCAGAAGTATTACTGTTTTTGAAAACAATATATGCCTGTCCTGCATATCTACCTGTCCCAAAACAATCATCTAATGGTGAAGCTCCATTTTCTAATTGGTTGTAATTTGTTACAGGAATATTGCTTTCCTGCTTGTAGTATTCTGTTGGGGTATATAGCTCTTCTACTGTTTCTATAACATCTCCCGAATTATTGTCTTCAGTTTCAAGATTGTGTAAAGTTTTGTCCTGCGAATAGTTTTTTAAAGCAATTACGACAAAAACAATAAGAGCTATACATACAGCACTTACGATATACCAAAAATTTAAACTGCTTCCTTGTTTTGTTGAATTAGTTGTATTTTTTGCATTATCAGAAGAATATTCTTGTTTTGGTTTTTCTTCTTTTTTTGGTGTTGAGTAAGTGTTTTGTTGCTTATTATCATATACTTTCTGATAAAAATAAAACAACTGCTGGTTATAGTGTTTCCTTAAATTGTCATCTATTAATGTGTCATAGGCTACTTGTATTTCCTTAAATCTTTCTTCAAAATACTTATCTCCGTTATTTTTATCAGGGTGAAATTTTACAGCAAGTTTTCTGTATGCCGATTTAATATCTTCATTAGTGGCATTTGGTTGTACACCAAGTACTTGATAATAATTTTTCATTTGTTTTTTCTTATTTCATTTGCGTTTTTGTTTAAAAACAGATAGCTCAAGCCTGATGAAATGATAAATCCAATAAAACCAAGAGCGTAGTTTATTGTAAATGATGAATATGTAATAGAATTATTACGTGCTTCATCATATATTTCTTTCGATACTCTCATATTTTTCTTATCATAATGGTTGTACCAATAATATTCAGATTGCCCAAAACAGTACCCTAAAATCAAAAAAATAACAGCACCTATAACAACTGAAACCACAATAGCTTCTGTTTTATCTAATGAATAGATTTTCTCTTTAATAAAGGATTTTACAG
>CAZRCB010000053.1:0-12788 GCA_964598455.1 uncultured Flavobacterium sp. | reverse complement strand
TAATCTACCTAAAGATGGAAGAAAAAAGAAATTTAAGAAAAGAGAGAATAGGGGTTGTTACGAGTAACAAGATGGAAAAATCTATCGTTGTTTCGGAAACAAAGAAAATGAAACACCCTATGTACGGTAAGTTCGTGATGAAAACTAAGAAATATGTTGCACACGACGAGACAAATGACTGTAACATTGGAGATACTGTAAGGATTATGGAAACACGTCCTTTGAGTAAATCTAAATGCTGGAGATTAGTTGAAATCATAGAAAGAGCTAAGTAATTATGTTACAACAAGAATCAAGATTAAAAGTAGCTGATAACACGGGAGCAAGAGAAGTCTTGACTATTCGTGTATTAGGAGGAACAAAGCGTCGTTATGCATCAATCGGAGACAAAATAGTTGTTTCTGTAAAAGATGCCGCACCAAACAGTAATGTTAAAAAAGGAGCAGTTTCGACAGCAGTTGTAGTACGTACCAAGAAAGAAGTACGTAGAGCTGATGGATCATACATCAGATTTGATGATAACGCTTGTGTACTATTAGGTGCATCTGGAGAAATGAGAGGAACTCGTGTATTTGGTCCAGTAGCTAGAGAACTTCGTGAAAAACAATTCATGAAAATTGTATCATTGGCACCTGAAGTGCTTTAATTTTTAGAATGATGACAAAGTTAAAAGTAAAATCAGGAGATTTAGTACGAGTTATTGCAGGAGATCACAAAGGTTCTGAAGGGAAAATCACAAAGATTTTTGCTGAGAAAAACACTGTTATTGTAGAAGGTGTGAATATGGTCTCTAAGCATACAAAACCTAGTGCTCAAAATCCACAAGGTGGGATCATAAAAAAAGAAGCGCCTATCAATATTTCTAACGTTGCTTTGGTTGATAAAAAAACTTCAGAAACAACAAGAGTAGGATATAGAATCGAAGGTGATAAAAAAGTAAGATTCTCTAAAAAATCGGATCAAGCAATATAATCATGACTTATATACCAAGATTAAAACAAGAATATAGAGCTAGAGTAATTTCTGCTTTAAAAGAAGAGTTCGGATATAAAAACGTAATGCAAGTTCCAAAACTTGAAAAAATCGTTATAAGCCGAGGAGTTGGTGCTGCTGTATCAGATAAAAAACTTATCGATTATGCAGTTGATGAGCTAACTAGAATTTCTGGACAAAAAGCGATTGCTACTATTTCTAAGAAAGACGTTGCGTCTTTTAAACTTAGAAAAGGAATGCCAATTGGAGCTAAGGTAACACTTAGAGGAGAACGTATGTATGAATTCTTAGATAGATTGATTACATCTTCACTTCCACGTGTGAGAGACTTCCAAGGTATTAAAGCTACCGGTTTTGACGGAAGAGGAAACTATACACTCGGTATTACTGAGCAAATTATTTTCCCTGAAATCAATATTGATAAAGTAAACAAAATATCTGGTATGGATATTACATTTGTTACTACAGCTGGTACAGATAAAGAAGCAAAATCATTGTTAACAGAACTAGGTTTACCTTTTAAAAAGAATTAAGACATGGCTAAAGAATCAATGAAAGCCCGTGAGGTGAAAAGAGAAAAAATGGTTGCAAAGTATGCCGAAAAAAGGAAAGCTCTAAAAGAAGCTGGAGATTATGAGGGATTACAAAAGTTACCTAAAAACGCTTCACCTGTTCGCTTACACAATCGTTGTAAAATAACCGGAAGACCAAGAGGATATATGCGTCAATTTGGAGTTTCACGTGTTACTTTTAGAGAGATGGCTAACCAAGGATTAATACCTGGTGTTAGAAAAGCTAGTTGGTAATAAACAATTAAGAGTACTAATTGGTTTCAAGTTCTGCTCATAATACGTTCAGAAAACTAAAACCGCAAATTAAACATAATGTATACAGATCCAATTGCAGATTTCTTAACAAGAATCAGAAATGCAGCTAGAGCTAACCACAAAGTGGTTGAAATCCCTGCATCAAAACTGAAAAAAGAAATCACAAAAATTTTATTCGAACAAGGTTATATCTTGAGCTACAAGTTTGAGGATAATAACGTTCAAGGAACTATCAAGATCGCTCTAAAGTATGATAAAGATACTAAAGAGTCAGTTATTAAAGATATTCAAAGAATTAGTAAACCAGGTTTACGTAAGTACTCAAGCTCAATTGGCCTACCAAGAATCCTTAACGGACTTGGAATTGCAATTGTTTCTACTTCTAAAGGTCTGATGACTGGAAAGAAAGCAAAACAATTGAACATAGGAGGTGAGGTTATTTGTTACGTATACTAAAAAGACTTTAAAAAGATGTCAAGAATAGGTAGAAGCCCAGTAACCATACCGTCAGGAGTAACAGTAGATGTTAAAGACGGGGTTATTACAGTTAAAGGAAAGTTAGGTGAACTAAAACAAGAATACTCTGATGTAACTGTGAAGATAGAAGAAGGAGAAGTTATAGTTGAGCGATCATCTGACCACAAGAACGATAGAGCAAAACACGGATTATACCGTAGTTTAATAAACAATATGATAATAGGAGTTTCTGAAGGATTCTCTCTTAACCTAGAATTGGTAGGAGTAGGATTTAGAGCTTCTAATCAAGGTCAAAGACTAGATTTAGCCTTAGGGTTTTCTCATAATATTGTTTTGGATATTGCTCCAGAAGTAAAAGTAGAAACGGTATCCGAAAAAGGAAAAAATCCGATTATTAAATTAACTTCTTTTGATAAACAACTTTTAGGACACATTGCTGCGAAAATCAGAAGTTTCCGTAAACCAGAACCATACAAAGGAAAAGGTGTTAAGTTTGTAGGAGAAGTATTAAGAAGAAAAGCAGGTAAATCAGCTTAAAAATAAATAAATATGTCACTAACAAAAGTTGAGAGAAGACAGCGTATTAGGCTAAGAATTAAGAAGACTGTAAAAGGTACTCCAGAAATGCTTAGATTATCTGTATTCAGAAGTAATAAAGAGATCTATGCTCAGATCATTGACGATACAACAGGAACTACTCTAGTTGCTGCCTCATCAAGAGATAAAGAACTTGCTGGAGCCAAAGGAACTGCTATGGAAATAGCTGTACTTGTAGGGAAAGCCGTAGGAGAGAAAGCCCTTAAGGCCGGTATCGAAAAAGTAGCTTTCGATAGAGGAGGGTATTTATATCACGGACGTGTTAAATCATTAGCAGAAGGAGCTAGATCTGCTGGACTTAAATTCTAAGAAAATATGTATAATAAATACAAAAATATAGAACTTGTTAAACCAAGTGGTCTCGAACTTAAAGACCGTCTTGTAAGTGTTAACCGTGTCACTAAAGTTACTAAAGGTGGTAGAGCTTTCGGTTTTTCTGCTGTAGTAGTTGTAGGTGATCAAAACGGAGTTGTAGGTCATGGTTTAGGAAAATCAAAAGATGTTTCTGAGGCTATTGCCAAAGCAGTAGAAGACGCAAAGAAAAATCTTGTTCGTATTCCACTACACAACACAACTGTACCACATGAGCAAAAAGGAAGATTTTCAGGAGCTCGTGTATATTTGATGCCAGCATCTCAAGGTACAGGAGTAATTTCAGGTGGATCTGTACGTGCTGTCTTAGAGTCAGTCGGAATCCAAGACGTATTGTCAAAATCTCAAGGATCCTCTAACCCTCACAACGTAGTTAAAGCAACTTTTGATGCTTTACTTCAGATGAGAAGCGCAGTTACTGTAGCTAAACAAAGAGGAATTTCTTTAGATAAAGTATTTAAAAGTTAATTCAAAGGACTATGACAAAGATTAAAGTAAAACAAGTAAGAAGCCAAATCAATTGCCCATCAACTCAAAAAAGAGTTTTGGAATCATTAGGTCTTCGTAAGCTAGGTCAGGTTGTAGAACACGATTCAAATCCTGTTATCCTTGGAATGATAAACAAAGTTAAACACTTGGTTTCTGTAGAGGAAGCTAAATAATAACAATATTAGTTATGAATTTAAGTAACTTAAAACCTGCAGAAGGTTCAGTTCACAACCACAACAAACGAGTGGGTAGAGGAGAAGGTTCAGGAAAAGGTGGTACTTCTAAAAAAGGACACAAAGGAGCTCAATCTCGCTCAGGATACTCTAAAAAGGCCGGATTTGAAGGAGGGCAAATGCCACTTCAAAGACGAGTACCTAAGTTTGGATTTACAAATATTAATAGAGTAGAATACCAAGGAGTTAACCTAGATACATTACAAAATCTAGTTGACAGCGGTATGGTTACTGATACAGTTGACTTCAACACACTACTAGAGAATGGTCTTATTACTAAAAATGAATTAGTAAAGATCTTAGGTAGAGGTGAATTGAAAGCAAAATTAAAAGTATCAGCTCATAAATTTACTGCTACTGCAAAAGCGGCTATCGAAGCAGCTGGTGGAGAAGTAGTTGAATTATAAAAATTGTTCTTGAAAGATGAAAAAATTTATTGAAAAGATCGTTAATATCTGGAAAATCGAGGAACTTAAGACTAAAATCCTCTTAACCTTAGGATTATTATTAGTTTATCGATTCGGAGCTCACGTTCCACTACCGGGTATCGATATTAATAAATTATCGGGTCTTCAAGATCAAACCGAAGGAGGAATTGGTTGGTTGATTAACGTATTTACAGGAGGTGCGTTCTCGCAAGCCTCTGTATTTGCTTTAGGAATCATGCCTTATATTTCTGCATCGATTGTAGTTCAGTTAATGGGAATTGCCGTTCCATACTTACAAAAACTTCAGAAAGACGGAGAGAGTGGAAGAAAGAAAATGAATCAGATTACCCGATGGTTAACCATAGGTATTACTTTGATACAAGGTCCGGGATACATCTATAACTTGTCAAGACAAGTACCAGATGCATTCTTAATGCCTGCTTCATCGTTTATGTTTATATTTTCTTCTGTTATTATCCTTTCTACTGGAACAATTTTTGCGATGTGGTTAGGTGAAAAAATAACCGATAAAGGAATCGGAAATGGTATTTCACTATTGATTATGGTGGGTATTATTGCTAGAATGCCACAAGCATTCATCCAAGAAATTGGATATAGAACTACCGGTACTAACGGTGGACCGATGCTAATCCTTATCGAAGTTATCCTATGGCTGCTCGTGATTGTTGCCTGTGTTTATATTATTCAGGCCGTTAGAAAAGTACCTGTGCAATATGCTAGACGTACTGTCGGAGGAGGATTCGAAGAAGGTAACAGACAATGGATACCTCTAAAAGTCAACTCTGCTGGAGTTATGCCAATTATATTTGCTCAAGCTATAATGTTTGTTCCAGCAGCCATAGCAGGTTTATCTGCTTCTGATGCAGCTCAAGGATTAAGCGCAACATTTAGTGATATCTTTGGATTCTGGTATAATTTTGTTTTCGGCTTATTAATTATGATTTTTACGTACTTTTACACCGCGATTACAGTTCCAACCAATAAAATGGCTGACGACCTAAAACGCAGTGGAGGATTTATTCCAGGGATCAAGCCAGGGTCTGAAACCTCAGAGTATTTAGACAGAATTATGTCGTTGATCACTTTCCCTGGCTCATTGTTCTTAGTGTTTATTGCTGTGCTTCCTGCTTTTGCATCTTCATTAGTCGGAATCCAACAAGGATGGGCAATGTTTTATGGAGGTACATCACTTTTGATTATGGTGGGAGTAGCAATTGATACTATACAACAAGTGGATTCATATTTGTTGAACAAACAATATGACGGATTGATGAAGACAGGTAAAAACAGAAAATCAGTATCATAGTATGGCAAAGCAATCAGCAATTGAGCAAGACGGATCTATTATCGAAGCATTGTCAAATGCAATGTTTAGAGTTGAGTTAGAGAACGGACACGTTGTAATTGCTCACATATCAGGTAAAATGCGTATGCACTATATCAAATTACTGCCTGGTGATAAAGTTAAATTAGAGATGAGTCCGTATGACTTATCTAAAGCAAGAATTACTTATAGATATTAAAAGCTTATAAAATGAAAGTAAGAGCATCAGTAAAGAAAAGAAGTGCCGAATGCGTCATCGTACGTAGAAAAGGACGCTTATATGTTATTAACAAAAAAAATCCTAGATTTAAACAAAGACAAGGATAACTATGGCAAGAATAGCAGGGGTAGATATACCTAAAAACAAAAGAGGAGTTATAGCACTGACCTATATTTTCGGAATAGGAAACAGTAGAGCTATCAAAATTTTAGAGCAGGCTCAAGTGAGTCAAGATAAAAAAGTTCTAGATTGGAACGATGAGGAAATTGGTGCTATCCGTGAGGCAGTATCTTCTTTCAAAATCGAAGGTGAATTACGTTCAGAGGTACAACTTAACATCAAACGTTTGATGGATATTGGTTGTCAAAGAGGAATTCGTCACAGAGCAGGTCTTCCGCTTCGTGGACAAAGAACTAAGAATAACTCTAGAACGAGAAAAGGTAAAAAGAAAACTGTTGCAAATAAAAAGAAAGCAACTAAATAATAAATAGCTATGGCAAAAACTAGTGCTAAAAAACGTAAGGTTATTGTAGAGTCTGTTGGAGAGGCTCATATCAGTGCTACTTTTAATAATATCATTATTTCTTTGACTAACAAGAAAGGTGAAGTTATTTCTTGGTCATCTGCAGGAAAAATGGGCTTTAGAGGTTCTAAAAAGAATACTCCATATGCAGCTCAAATGGCCGCTGAAGACTGTGTAAAAGTTGCGCTTGATGCAGGACTTAGAAAAGTTAAAGTTTATGTGAAAGGACCAGGAAATGGTAGAGAGTCTGCTATGCGTTCGATCCATAACGGTGGAATTGAAGTTACAGAAATCATTGACGTAACTCCTATGCCACACAACGGATGTCGTCCTCCAAAAAGAAGAAGAGTATAATCAATTTAATTAAGTATAACCCAAGGCGGTACAAAATACTATCGAAGGATTTTGACCTGAATTCATAGTAACTGCCTTACACAATCAATTTTTATAAAATGGCAAGATATACTGGTCCAAAATCAAAAATAGCCCGTAAATTCGGTGAAGCTATTTTTGGAGCTGATAAAGCGCTCGAAAGAAGAAATTACCCTCCAGGACAACACGGATTAGCACGTAAAAGAGCTAAAAAAT
The DNA here is from genome assembly GCA_964598455.1 of uncultured Flavobacterium sp. Taxonomy (GTDB): domain Bacteria; phylum Bacteroidota; class Bacteroidia; order Flavobacteriales; family Flavobacteriaceae; genus Flavobacterium. The sequence goes on along the minus strand of CAZRCB010000053.1, from coordinate 5,696 downwards.
CTGAATATTCAATTCAGTTGTCAGAAAAACAAAAAGCAAAATATACCTACGGTATTTTAGAGCGTCAATTCAGAAGAATGTATGAGAAAGCAAGCGCTTCTAGAGGAATTACCGGTGAGGTGCTTCTACAACTTTGCGAATCTCGTCTTGATAACGTAGTATACAGAATGGGAATTGCCCCAACTCGTAGAGCTGCACGTCAGATCGTTTCTCATAGACACATTACTGTAAACGGAGAGCTAGTAAATATCCCTTCATATTACCTAAAACCAGGCGATAAAGTTGCAGTACGTGAAAAATCAAAATCACTTGAACCAATAGTTAATTCTTTGGCAAATTCATCTCATGTATATGAGTGGATTACTTGGAACAATGACTTAAAAGAAGGAACTTTTGTAGCTGTACCACAAAGGCTTCAAATTCCTGAAAACCTTAGAGAGCAACTTATTGTTGAGCTTTATTCTAAATAATAACCAGACATACAAGTCGAAAATATGGCACTATTTAATTTTCAAAAACCCGATAAAGTTATACTTATTGATTCTTCCGATTTCGAAGGAAAATTTGAATTCAGACCCTTAGAGCCCGGATACGGATTGACAGTAGGTAATGCACTCAGAAGAGTGATGTTATCAGCTCTTGAGGGATATGCAATTACTTCTATTCGAATAGAAGGCGTAGAACATGAGTTTTCAACTATTTCTGGTGTTGTAGAAGATGTTACCGAAATTGTTTTGAATTTCAAACAAATTAGGTTTAAACGTCAGATTGAGGATATCGACAACGAAACGGTATCTGTTTCTCTAACAGGAAAAGATAAAATCACCGCTGGAGATTTACAGAAATTTATATCTGGATTTCAAGTTTTGAACCCTGAATTAGTAATCTGTAACCTTGACAGCAAAGTTAAATTGAACTTTGAATTCACTATCGAAAAGGGTAGAGGATATGTTCCAGCTGAAGATAATAAAAAAGCTTCTGCTTCAATAGGAACAATATTCATCGATTCAATCTATACGCCGATTGTAAACGTAAAATATTCTATAGAAAACTTCCGTGTAGAGCAAAAAACGGATTACGAAAAATTAGTTTTCGAAATACAAACTGATGGTTCTATAAACCCGAAAGATGCGCTAACTGAAGCTGCAAAAGTGCTTATTCACCACTTTATGTTATTCTCTGATGAAAGAATTACGCTTGAGTCAGAAGAAATCGCACAAACAGAATCTTATGACGAGGAGTCTCTACATATGAGACAACTACTAAAGACTAAATTAGTCGATTTAGACCTTTCTGTTAGAGCATTAAACTGCCTAAAGGCTGCAGAAGTAGAAACTCTTGGGGATTTAGTTTCTTATAACAAGAGTGATTTAATGAAATTCAGAAACTTCGGTAAAAAGTCACTAACAGAACTTGAAGAGTTAGTAACTGTCAAAAACCTACACTTCGGAATGGATTTATCAAAATACAAACTAGATAAAGAATAAGTCTGACAGAATCAGATCATAAATCGTAGAAACCAATGAGACACGGAAAAAAATTCAACCACTTATCAAGACAAAAAGGCCACAGAAGCGCAATGCTGGCTAATATGGCTTGTTCACTTATAGAGCACAAAAGAATTAATACTACTGTAGCTAAAGCTAAAGCTCTTAAAGTATATTTTGAGCCGTTAGTAACTAAATCAAAAGAAGATACAACGCACAATAGACGTATCGTGTTTTCTTACCTAAAGAGCAAATATGCTGTAACTGAATTGTTCAGAGATGTTGCGCCGAAAGTAGGAGACCGTCCAGGAGGATACACTCGTATCATTAAACTTGGAAATCGTTTAGGAGATAATGCTGATATGGCAATGATCGAGCTAGTAGATTTCAACGAACTTTACAACGGTGGTAAAAGAGAAGTTAAGAAAACTACTCGTAGAAGTAGAGCTAAAAAATCTGACACTGTTGAAGCAGCAGCTCCACAAGCAGAGACAACTTCTGAAGACACAGAAACTAAAGAATAAGCATTTATTCTTTCAGTATAAAAAAGGGCAAACAGTGATGTTTGCCCTTTTTTATGTCTATAATACTCGCATCTTTGTCGCATACACAAAAATTATTTTCTAGAACTAAAAAGTATTATACCCAATATTTGCACAAACCCTATAGTTCAAAACCTATTGAACTAGTAACATGTCAAGTAGTTTTCTATTGCCAATTTATATCGCAATATCTTGATTGTGCAAGAAACTTGTCCTGTAAGCTATGGTGTGCTCCTTTTCTGAGGTTGACTTCTTTTCTTGAATACTCATATAGATAGTACAGGTTAATTGTGTATATCTAAGACTATCGTTGTTTTTTTCATTTCTGTAATCAAAATCCTGCTTTCTTAACTAAAATTGCTAGATAGGCTAGATTTAAAAAATCACTTATCTTTACATCCCTTTAGGAAAGATCATATAAAAGCAGTTATTAAATAATTTAACGATGAGAAAAATTGAACATATCGGAATTGCCGTAAAAGATTTAGAGGTTTCAAATGAGTTGTTTGCAAAACTCCTTGGCGAGCCACATTACAAAACAGAAGAAGTAGAAAGTGAAGGCGTAAAAACTTCTTTTTTTATGAATGGCCCGAATAAAATCGAACTACTAGAAGCTACAAGACCTGATAGCCCCATAGCAAAATTCATAGAGAAAAAAGGAGAGGGTATTCACCATATTGCTTTTGACGTAGAAGATATTGTCTCTGAAATCAAAAGGCTAAAATCAGAAGGCTTTGTCGTGCTTAACGAAACACCTAAAAAGGGTGCTGACAACAAACTCGTAGCTTTTTTACACCCTAAATCTACCAATGGTGTACTCATAGAACTTTGTCAAGATATTACATAAAAAAACATATAAAACAATGACTAAACTAAGCGTAAACATAAACAAGATTGCCACTCTTAGAAATTCAAGAGGCGGAAATGTACCTGATCTATTAAAGGTAGCTACGGACATTCAATCTTTTGGGGCACACGGGATTACTATTCACCCTCGACCTGACCAAAGACATATTAGATATAACGACGCTTATAACCTGAAGCCAATTGTGCATACTGAATATAATATAGAAGGCAATCCTATTCCACAGTTTATGGATATGGTATTGGAGATAAAGCCTACGCAAGTGACGCTCGTTCCTGATGGAGACGATGTGTTGACCTCAAATGCAGGTTGGGATACTCTGAAAAACAAAAGTCTATTGACAGAGATAATAACAGAGCTCAAGAGAAATAACATCCGTACTTCGATTTTTGTAGATCCTGTCCTTGGGATGATAGAAGGGGCAAAAGCTACAGGAACTGATCGCATCGAACTCTATACCGAACACTTTGCCGCACAATATGAATTGGGAAATAAACAAGCCGTTCAGCCGTATGCTGAAAGTGCGACACTTGCCAATGCGCTAGGATTGGGGGTTAATGCGGGACACGATTTGAGTCTTGACAACATTAAGTTCTTTAAGGATAATATTCCTGACTTGTTAGAGGTTTCGATTGGACATGCACTGATTGCTGAGAGTCTATATTTAGGCTTAGACAATGTCGTGAATATGTACTTGAACAAATTAAAGTAAAATAGTATGCAAGATCAACAACTATTACATTCAAGAATAGAAGGAGAAGGCAGACCACTATTGGTTTTGCACGGCTATCTAGGAATGTCAGACAATTGGCGCACACTATCTATGCGATATGCTGAGGTCGGATTTGAAGTACACGCATTGGATTTGAGAAATCACGGAAGGAGTTTTCATTCTGAAGAATTCTCTCAGGAGCTTATGGTTGAGGATGTCTATAACTATTGTAAGCACCACAAGCTGGAGAAGGTCAGTATGATTGGACATTCGATGGGAGGGAAGTTGGCAATGTTTTTTGCGATGGCCTATCCGGATATGATCGATAAACTTATTATAGCCGATATCAGTGTCAGACAATATGCACCACACCACCAAGAGATTCTATCTGCGTTGAATGCAGTTGATTTTTCTGTAGTCAAAGATAGGAAAGAGATTGAGGAAGTTATGTCACAATATCTCGATGATGTGGGAGTAATACTATTTTTGATGAAAAATGTTTATCGAAAGTCATCAGAGCAGTATGCGTATCGGATGAATCTAAAAGTGCTTACCGAGAAATATGAAAATATCGGTACTGCTTTGACCAGCGGAACCAGGTTTGATAGACCTGTACTTTTCTTAAGAGGAGGGAATTCGGGATATATCAAAGAGCGAGACGTTCAGGATATTTTACTACATTTCCCTCAGGCCGACATACAAACCATATCAGATACAGGCCATTGGCTACACGCAGAGAAGCCAGAAGAGTTTTTTAACATATCGCTCAATTACCTAAATTCTTAGGCTAAAGTATTGATAAATAGGGATTGTTACTAGTAGGAGGCATAAGTAGCTAATCTAAAAGTACTATGCAGTCATAATAATTTTAATAAAATATTGTGAAATTGTTATTTTGTGCTAACTTTGGATAATACAAACTAAAACTTAATTTAATCATGAGAAGAATTTTATCATTAGCAATGCTTGCCTTAGGGACTGCTACGGTATTCGCCGGAGGGTATCGTGTGAGTTTACAAGGGAACAGGCAATTGGCTATGGGACACACAGGTGTAGCTGTAGTTAATAATGCAGAGGTTTTGTTTTTTAATCCTGCCGGGATGGCGTTTTTAGAAGACAGATTCAATGTATCTGTAGGAGGGAGTTATTTAATTTCCCATACAAAATTTCAGAATGAGACCTATAATTGGCAAGCGGAAACTAAAAACTCTGGAACGCCTTTTTATCTCTATGCTTCGTATAGATTGAATGACTGGTTCTCAGCTGGACTAGCTGTTTACTCTCCATACGGAAGTACTGTAGAATGGGACAAAGACTGGCAAGGTTCTCATTTAGTCAACAAGATTTCATTACAAGCAATTTATTTCCAACCAACAATTTCACTTAAAGTGAATGAGTATTTCAGTGTTGGTGGAGGGCCGTTATTTGTAACTGGAGGAGTAGAGTTCAACAGAAATATCTCGAGAATGCTTACTGATGAAAACGGAAATAGAAGTAATGTGACTCTTGATAAAAGTGGTGTAACAGCAACAGGTTGGACAGCAGGATTTATGTTTAATCCACACGAAAAAGTGCGTATCGGAATGAACTATCGATCTGCAATGACTATGGAAGCGCGTGATGGTAGTGCTAAATTTGCAAATATTCCTGCTTTCTTAGGTGGTGATGTAAATTCAACATTCGACGCTGATTTACCATTGCCAGCAGAGTTTGCAGTTGGTATTTCTTATCAAGTTACTGACAAATGGTTAGTTGCTTTTGATTATAACAGAGCAAAATGGGGAGCTTATGAGAATCTTGATGTAAAGTTTGGCGCAGGAGCACCAGCTGCGGAATCTCTAAACCCTAGAAATTACAAAGATGCAAGCACGTATCGCGTAGGAGTTCAGTTTGCACCAAACGAAACATTCTCTTTCAGAGGAGGATGGTATTTTGACGAGAGCCCAATCCAAAATGGATATTTCGCTCCAGAGACACCACGTAACGATTCTATGGCTTATACAGCAGGACTTACTTATCAAATTACTCCTAAATTAGGATTAGATATTTCGTTCTTATACGTTCAGTTCGATGAGTTTAATGGGTCATAC
>CAZRCB010000052.1:0-12837 GCA_964598455.1 uncultured Flavobacterium sp. | reverse complement strand
TATTGATTCCCTGTAAAGCCTGAACGCCATCTGCCCAGCATATAAGCCCGATGACTTGTCCTGAAAGATAAGGTTTTGGGTTTTTGCTAGTGAGTTCTAACCAATCTAAACAGTTTTTCATACTCCCCGGAATTCCCCCGTGATACAAAGGCGAAAGCCAAATCTGCACATCACTTTGAGCAAAGAGCTCGGTCATTTCTTTAACGGAATCTGGAACTTCAGCAAACGGAATTTCCAACATTGGCAGTTTGTTTTCTGAGAGGTTATAAACAGATATATCAATAGACTGATTTTCAAAAATATCATAAAAATATTGAATAATCGTATTGGAGATACTGCTGACAGAACTGTCAGGCGCTCCGTTGAAAATGAGTAGCTTCATCGTTACTGAGTTCGGTTTTAAAAGAGCAAATATACGGAATTAGTCGGCAAAGCAAACGGTATTGCTCACATTGAATAAACTATAGCTGCTCTTATGTATTATAAGTAAATCTACTGGGCTGGTAGAAAATTATCTATATCAAAACCTTCTAGATAAAGAACTTCCCATCTTTCATTGTTTTTTATTGTTTTTACTTTATAGCTAAAATCTCCGCCCCAAGTCCAATCTAAAGTGGCAATATTATCCGTAATTTCTAAGTTATTAATGGTGAGTATATCCCAATAATCAGCAACGACATCCTGACAATTGCACCACGGATTAGCGCCATTCCCAAACGGAGGAAATCCGCCGACCTCCCACACTAGTTCCTTTGCTCTGAGTTTGGCGTCTATAGTTTTCCCGATTTTATAGTAGTTCTCTATAAAACCACGTGAGAAATACACTGCTCTGTTGAGTTCATCTATGCGTCTCTTAAACTCATAGATTTCTAGTCCTGTATAACTAGAATCAGATGTGTTTTCTAGTTGCGGACTGAAGTCATTCTTTGAGCTTACTAATTCGTGCCATTTGTATAGGTTTTTTAGTAATTCCTGAATTTTAGCACCTTCTTTTTCTATGTCAACAGTATTGACAGCCTCTTTATCGACAATAGTTTCCTCTTGATTAGATTTATTACAGCTCAAGAATAATAGTCCAATAAGGAGTGTGACAACTTTTAGATTTTTCATAGTGATTAGTTTTATTAAAGAGAGTTGATGTTTAGAGTTTATCTTTCAGTTTTTTCCATTCTTTGTCGGATAGAACTTCTTCATACCTGTTTCTTTTATTATCAATATGCTTGATGATATAGCTCGCTCTGTCTTTTGAATCTGGATGGGTGCTTAGCCAGCTTAAATATTGGGTCAATTCTTTATCTTTAGCAGCTAGTTTATAAAGAAAATTGGCGAATGGCTCTGGATTTATTTTAGCTTTTATAAGATAATCCACAGCTTTAATGTCTGCTTCTTTTTCCATACTTCTATCGAAGGCTAATGACGAAAGGGTTCCCGCAGTTTCTCTGATTATTTCAGAACCTTTATTGCCAGTTGTCATCGATATTAAAGCCGAAAGCCCCACTTCTTTGACAAGCTTCTTGGTGATATGATTCAGCTGGATATGTGCAATTTCGTGACAAATAACACCACTTAATTCCTCAGGATTCTCTGAGTTTAGCATAAGTCCGCTATAAATTACTAGATGTCCATTTGGCAACGCAAAAGCATTTGTCTCATCATTTTCAAGTAAATGAACTTTTATAAAACCTCTATCGATGTCATTGGCAGTACAGATTCTGGTTACTATACTGTCTACCGAATTCACCACAAACGGATTTGTAATTTCTTTTTCAGATTCTCGAATGACATCCCAAAAAAGGCTGCCTAGTTTCTCTTCGGTTTTATTGGAGATCTTCTCCACCTTAAAAACACTCATCCAATCAATTTGTGCGAACACAAACCAGACTGAGAGGAATAAAGCAACTATGATTAAACCTTGAATTATTATCTTTTTCATCGCCTTGGTCTACAGATTATATGGGTCAAATGTCCGTAAAACCACCATTCTACGTGAATTCCCTTTCTTGTTTGAATAGCAGTATAGATAGTTGCAAAGAATTCCACCAAGTTAAAAATCAGTACAGCAAGCACGTAAGCAATATATTTAGTTGAAATTACAGCCCATTTAGAATCGTCAATAGCGAGTAGCCTTTCTATGATTGAATTGATTTGATGACTTTCGAAAAACTTTGCATTAGTCATCAGGAACATATCTACTTTTTGTGCATCCTTAGTGTTTTGGTTTTTAGAATTACGTTAGATTTGGTTGGTTTCTTTTTTTATTAGTGTAATCTGAGTATTGCTTAAGCTCAAATATATTGTTTATTTAATAGATTATCTAAATTTTTTTTAATCTATTGTCTTGATAGTTCTTTGAGATTTTCTTGTGTTGTAATTCTATTCTATGATACAGCTCTTATGTACTAGTGAGCTAGTTCTTTTTTAGAAACTCGTTTGAGATGCAAACTATTGAGCGGATTGATACCTAAACCTTGAAGGTCTTTTGATACAAAGCGTATGGCTTTGTCGTAAAACAACGGAATTACAGGCGCTTCACTTACAATTATACTATCCATTTTTCGGTAGAGGTCAAAGCGTTTCTGGTCATTAGTTTCTAGGAAGGCACTTTCGTAGAGTTTATCGAAAGAGAAATTTTCAAAATGGGTGTAATTCGGTCCGTTTGGAGCTTTATTTTTGCTGTAAAAAAGCGAAAGATAATTTTCAGCATCTGGATAATCAGCAATCCAACTTCCTCTAAAAAAGTCGACCTTGCCTGTAGCCATGCCTTGTCTGAGCGCTGTGTTGGGCATAATGTCAATCTTGACCACAATGCCGATTTTCTGCCACTCGCGTTGTAGGTATTCTGCAATATCTAGATAAGACGCACTAGTGCTTAGTGTAATCGACACCTCTTTAGTATTAGTCTCTGTTTTGTATGCGTTGACAAGCTGTTGCGCTTTTCCTATGTCATAATCATAGCCTTGCTTATATCTGCCGTTGAGCCCTTCTGGGATAAATCCTCCAGTAGCTGGGGTCCCAATATTGTTTCTGAGATAGGCAATCATTTTTGATCGGTCAAATCCGTAATTCAAAGCTTGTCTGATGCGTTTATCTGAAACTGGACTTTGCGTGTTATTGATTTTAAAACCTAAGTATTCTGTATTGAGATAAGCTCCTTGAAGCGCTTTGATATTTTCTTGGTATTTGTGTTGTAAAGTACCTTTTGGAGTCAGAATTTCATCTTTATACGAAGCGTCTAATCCTGAGATGAAATCAGATTTGTGTTGAATAAATTGTAAAAAACTACTTTGTTTGTCCGGCAAGAAAGTCACGGCTACTGCTTTAAGATACGGAAGTGATTCTCCGTTTGTGTTTTTTTCGAAGTAAATAGGGTTTTTTCTGAGTACGAGTTTGATGTTTTCTTCCCAAAGCTTAAAAACAAAAGCTCCAGTGCCGATAGGCTCTTTTCTGAAGTTATATCCAGGCTCAAAGCCTTCAGAAGGCACCACTGAAGCATACTTCATAGTTAATAGTCCTAAAAATGCAGGGAAAGGATTGTTGAGTCTAATTTCAAAAAGGCTGTCATTAATTGCTCTATAGCTTTTTACATTTCTCATAATCCAGGCGCCTGGCGAGGCGATACTTGGGTTAGTTAGTCTTGAAAAACTATACTCAAAGTCAGCAGCAGTGACCCTACGCGTACTATCGGTAAAAACGCTGTTTTTGTGAAAAAAAACATCATTTCTGAGGGTGAATAAATACTGTTTGCCGTCATCGGAAATATTCCATTGTTTAGCAATATCAGGCTTAACGTTTAGGCTGTCATCGAGTTGTACCAATCCGTTAAACAATTGATTGGCAACCCATATTTCAGCTTGAGTTCTGGCAAAAGCTGGGTCTAATGAACTTAAATTTGAACTCTCATTATACCTGAATACTTGATAATCTTCATAGGCTGTCTTTCTATTGGTACACGAAATACCAATGAGAATAAGAAGTAATAGATAGCGATGATTCATTTCAGAAGAGTTAAGCAAATATGCCTGTTTCTTTTTTGTATAGTGCATATCGTCCTCCTCCGATAAATGCTAATGCAAGTGAGGCGAATAAGAATAAGATGTTGAGTTCTGCTACTGGAATACCATTTTTGCCGATGGTCAATGCACTTGCGCCGAAGTACAAATACATAGCAAAAATCATTGTGATAGCCACAAGTACAGAGGAGAAACGCGTCATTACGCCAAGAAGAATGCAGATAGGGGCAAAGACCTCACCCAAAAGGGCTCCAATCCATAAGGCCTCAGGCAGTCCTTTGGAGATCAACAGGTCTTTAATTCCTTGAAAACCATGCATAAGTTTTGCGATTCCGTGGAATAGTATCAATCCACCGATACCTATACGCAATAGTAATTTTCCTAAGTCTATTTTGATTTGTTTCATAGCAGTGTTTTAGGTCATAAAAATAGATAATTTACAGTTAAGCACAAACTAAAAACAGCAGGTTTTCACCTGCTGTTTTTTAATAATTTATCTGTTTTTTGTTTTAGAATCTGTATCCTACTGATATTCCAGCGTTAGCTTCTATAGCGGTGAAGTTGTCATTGACCTCAGTACTGAAGTTTCTAGCGATACTTATGTATGGAGCTAAAGCGAATTTATCATTCCATGCCCATTTGTAACCCACTCCTAACCCAATGATAAACGAATTCATATTCACATTAGAATAGCCTTCTCTCTTGTCTTCATATTCTCCGAAACGGTATTTCAAGAACGGAAAAGCATACAAGCTTGCTGTTTCTTCAGGTGAAAAATAATAATTGTAGTTTACGAGTATACTTGTAGTATTAAACTTTTCATTACTCGTTTCTTTGTAATACGAAAATCTGTCGTTAAAGTGCACTTCGGCACCTATAGACTGATTGTCGTCTAAGAAATATTCATAACCAACTTCAACTGATGCAATAGCGATAACATTGGCAATATTGACCTTTGCTTCGCTTTTGTATTGTGCTTTAGAAGTAAGCATTCCCCCTATGATTAGTAGGCTTATAAGTAGTTTTTTCATAATGATTCGTTTGGATGCAAAGTTACGAATTATTTTTGTTTGGATACAAGTTGGGCGTATTCTTTAGCAAAATAACTTGCGACTAGATCGGCTCCTGCTCTTTTGAAAGCATATAGTGATTCTAGCATAACTGCATCGTGATCGAGCCAGCCTTTTTCGGCTGCTGCTTTAATCATTGCATACTCGCCTGAAACCTGATACACTGCTAGGGGTGTTTTGATTTCATTTTTCACCTCTCTGACAATGTCTAAATACGGGAGTCCTGGTTTTACCATTAGTATATCAGCTCCTTCATCTACGTCTAATAGGCTTTCCCTTATAGCTTCAGTTCTATTGGCATAATCCATCTGATAGGTTTTCTTGTCTCCAAAACCTGGCGCGGAATCCAAGGCATCTCTAAACGGGCCATAAAAAGCTGAGGCGTATTTTGCGCTATATGACATAATCCCAACATTGTTGAATTGATTTGCCTCAAGTATTTCTCGTATTGCAAGAATTCTGCCGTCCATCATATCGCTTGGTGCGACAAAATCAGCACCAGCTTGTGCATGAGAGAGGCTCATTTTGGCTAGAATAGCTACCGTAACATCATTGATAATTGTGTTGTTTTCAACCACTCCATCGTGTCCAAAGCTGGAATACGGGTCAAGTGCTACGTCGGTCATCACGAGCATTTCAGGCACAGCCTTTTTCACTGTTTTGATGGCTCTTTGCATAAGTCCGTCTGGGTTTAAGGCTTCTGTTCCTGCGTTGTCTTTGAGGCTATCAGGCACTTTGACAAAAAGCAAAACGCATTTCAGTCCTAAATTCCATAATTCTTTGACCTCATTTTCTAAGTTGTCTAGACTCAGCCTAAAATAGTTAGGCATTGATGCAATCTCTTCTTTAATATTCTGTCCTTCAACCACAAAAAGCGGTACTATAAAATCATCAACACTGAGTTGATTTTCTCTTACTAAGCTTCTGATTGCGTTGTTTTGTCTGAGTATTCTGGGTCTTATTTTCATTTGATATATGAATTATATTAAGGCTTTATTTCTATAGACATCAAGTATTTTTTGGGTGTAATGCCAAATTTCTTCTTGAAAGCAGCGATAAAGTGACTTGAGGTACTATAACCTATTTTAAGTCCAACTTCATTGACATTATAAGAGCCGCTATCTAATAATTTTCTTGAGTGCTCTAGTTTGTAGTCTAACAAGAAACTGAATACACTATCGCCATAGATTTGTTTGAAACCGAGTTTTAATTTCTTAAGTGAAATTTCTACCATATCGGCTAACTCCTGCAAACTTGGCGGTTCAGCCAGGTTGGTAATGATAATATCCTTGGCTTTTTTGATCTTAATAATATTCTCTTCGTCTGCCAGAAAAGGACATTGCTCTATGGCTGCACCTTCGTTTTTGCTGAAGTATAAACCTAAAAGTTCGTATATTTTTCCTGCTAAATAGAGTTTTTTTATAGGTGATTCTGCGTTGTGATTCATTATTTGACTCAACACAACTGTGACAGATGGATTGATTTTTTCTTCTTTGTAGTATTTTTTCTGTTCGTTTTCTTTGCTCAAAAACGGAATATAATTGGCTTGATCTGAAAATAATCCGTGGAGTTTTTTGATTGGAATAAGCATTGAAACAACATGGGTTCCGGGCGCTAAATCTAAATTGAGTGGCAACTCTTTCTGAGGATTATAGAGCAAAAGAGAGGAGGCTTCGCTAAGAGGTAAAGTGTATCTTCCTTGGTTGAAAATAAAATTGGTTTTTCCTTTGAGGCAAAAGTGAAACTGAATTAAATCTGCATTGATAAACTTTTGAAAATTAAAGCTTTCTGAAGTTGGATTTCTGAATAAAAAGACGGTAAAACTATCTTCTATTAGAATTTCATCAAATGAACTCATAGCGATATTTTTGATAAATATTATTTGCTAAACCAACCCCTTTCTATTTAGAATAATTCTATATAAGAACAGCTAAAGCGCTTGGTTTCACTGCAAATGTACACTATTTTAGTTTTTCTGACAATCATAAAACGCCGAAATACCTCGAACGACAAAAAAAGGACTTTCTGCGTTACTTTTATAGATTACTTACCTCTAATTTTGTTGGAGTAGTCAAGGAAGAATTATTAGAACCATGAATGGACATCAATCATTTTACTGTATTGGGCTGAGTTATCTGAAGGCTGATGCTGCAATCAGAGGTAAGTTTAGTTTGAATACTGAGGCAAAGGAAACAATACTCAAGCAAGCCAAAGCAACGGGTTTGCAAAGTCTTTTGATAATATCAACCTGCAACAGGACTGAAATTTATGGTTATGCAGAGCATCCGTATCAACTCATCAGATTGCTTTGTGATCAAAGTAAAGGAAGCGTTGAGGAATTTCACAATGTGGGCTATGTCTATAAAAATCAAGAAGCGATTCATCATATATTTAGAGTTGGAACTGGACTTGACAGTCAGATTTTGGGCGATTTTGAAATTGTTAGCCAAATCAAGTCAGGTTTTATTGCCTCTAGGAATCTTGGCGTATCAAACTCCTATACAGAAAGACTCGTAAATTCAGTTATTCAAGCCAGTAAGCGCGCGAAAAACGAAACCAAACTCAGTTCGGGAGCTACCTCGGTTTCTTTTGCATCAGTACAGTTTATTTTGAATAATGTAGAGGATATCTCATCCAAAAACATATTGCTTTTTGGTATGGGGGAAATTGGCAGGAATACTTGTGAGAATTTGGTCAAACACACCAAAAATGATCATATCACCCTTATCAATAGAACCAAAGAAAAAGCAGATAAGATCGCAGGAAAACTAAACCTGATAGTAAAAGATTTTGATGAACTTTCTTCAGAACTACAACACACAGACATATTGGTCGTAGCCACCGGAGCAGACTTCCCGACTATCACGCTAGAGAATCTAAACCCTCAGAAACCTATATTGATACTGGATTTATCCATACCTAAAAATGTAGATGTCAGCATTTCGGAAAACCCAAATGTAAAACTCGTGCATTTAGACGAACTCTCTAAAATTACAGATTCAACTCTAGAGAATCGAAGTAAATATATTCCTGAAGCTGAGCAGATTATCCTAGAAGTAAAACACGAATTCAACCAATGGGCAAACGCTAGAAGATTTGCACCTACGATCAATGCGCTCAAAGAAAAATTAAATAGCATCAAAGAATCAGAATTGAATTTTCAGAAAAAGAAAATTATCGATTTCGATGAAGCGCAAGCAGAAATAATATCCAACAGAATCATTCAGAAAATAACCACTCATTTTGCCAACCATCTCAAGAACGAAGACACGCCTTTAGAGGAAAGTATCCAATTGATTGAGAAGGTTTTTGAGTTGGAAACTATGGAGAGTTAGACTACATTTGTTGGAGAAAAACACCTTTTTACATTGGAGAAAATAATCAGAATCGGTACTCGTGAAAGTCAATTAGCCTTATGGCAAGCCCATACGGTGGAAAAGAAACTCAATGACTTAGGTTATAAAACAGCTATTATAAAAGTAAAATCTCAAGGTGATATTATCCTAGACAAACCTCTTTATGAGCTTGGAATTACCGGCATATTTACTAAAACACTTGACATTGCATTGATCAACGGAGAAATTGATGTTGCCGTACATTCGATGAAAGATGTACCGACAACTCTTGCAAATGGAGTGGTGCAAACAGCGGTTTTAGAGCGCCATAATCCGAGTGATATTTTAGTTTATAACGACAACACTGATTTTCTTAATCAGCCTCAAGCGATTATTGCTACGGGAAGCCTTCGTAGAAAAGCACAATGGCTGAATAAATACCCTACACACCAAATAACAGATTTAAGAGGAAACGTCAATACGCGACTTCAAAAACTGATAGATAACGGTTGGAATGGCGCTATCTTCGCGCAAGCAGGTCTTGACAGAATTGCTGTGAAACCCGAGAATAATCTCGTACTTGATTGGATGATTCCAGCACCAGCACAAGGAGCAGTGGTCGTGGTTTGTATGGGGAATAATTCTTTTTGTATAGAAGCTACCAAGAAACTCAACAACACTTTTACTGAAATTTGCACGACTGTCGAAAGGGATTTCTTGAAAATCTTAGAAGGCGGGTGTACTGCGCCTATCGGAGCTTTAGCACAAATGTGTGGCGACGAAATCAGGTTTAGAGGTGTGTTGCTTTCGCTTAACGGGACACAAAAAATAGAGGTGGATAAGACGGCTAAAATAGCTGATTATAAAACTTTAGGAGCTCAATTCGCTCATGAAATCCTCTCTAACGGAGGTGTGGCTTTGATGCAACAAATCAAAAAGGAGTTGGGTAAGTAAGCTGAGCTTAAAGTCTTTATTCCTTTCTGCTTAAAAATTTCTTTGCCAACTGAATCAACAAAAGTTCTGTACTGCCTTTGGTCAATTTATAGATATAATTCGTTTTTTGACTAGGAGACAAGTTCTTCTCCATTTCGTAGATAGAGAAATAGACAAATTCGTTGACTTTGTCTTCAGGAATTTTAAGTGTTTCGGTATAGTAACCATCTTCAAACAAATAGATGAGATGATCAAACTTCTTGTCTTCCCGTTCCATCTTGATGAGGTTTTTCAGCATTCTTGTTCTACCAGTAATGGCATTAATTACTGCATCTACACCTGTTGATGTTGCGGTGTATAGTCTTCGCTCTTGCGTGGTAAGCCTTTTAAAACCTTTGGGTACTAGCCCTAAACTCTCAGAATTTATCCAACTGTATTTGTTGATTTCTACGGCTTCAATTTCGATAGCTTTAACTTCAATTTCGATTTTTATTTCCATTGACAAATCACTCTCTTCAACCAGATGTCTTTTTCTGTATATGTGTGGCGCATCGATAATAAGTAAATCTCCAACTTCTGCCAGTATGACAAATTTACCTGAGAGGTCAATTCTAGTCTCGATTTCCTTATTGAGGTTTATCACCAGAAGCTCAGATATATTGGGGATATCTGTAGAGACACTACCTCTTAATTTCTGCTGGGCATGTCCAAAATAGCAACAACATATCACTATTAGTAAGAGTAATCTCTTTGGCATCATATTCTTTTTTGTAAAGATATTTTATTGTGTTTATGATTTTACTAAAACATCGTTAATAAATTCGGAGGTATATCTTAGAGCTTACTTTTTGGTAAATTAAAAGTTGTTCTGATAAAAACATGGTTGATTGTTGTGTTTTTAATATATTTGATGAAAATATATATATTATGAAAAAGATAACCTACACATCAATTCTAATTTTGATTGCTTTTATTGCAACTACGCATACCACAGAAGCTCAAATATGGAAAAACCTTGAAAGCAAAGTAAAAGATAAAGTCGAGAAGAAAGCAAGTAAAAAGTTAGAGAGTAAAATCGACAAATCTATCGATAAGAGTTTTGATAAAACTGAAGAAACTTTAGATGAATCTACAAGTAAAAAAAACAAAAAATCGGACAAGAAAAAGAATACGCCAGAAGGTATTGATTATGCAAAAATGCTTGGAGGAAATGCAGAAGCGCGCCAGTCTTACGTATTCGAACTAGGTGTTAGCTATCAGACGACTACCGTGAGTGCAAAGAACAAAAAAGAAGTCATTCCTGAGTCCACACTTTGGTATTCTAAAGAAGGTTATATAGGTATGAACACCTCAGATTCGAAAGATATTATAGTAATGGATACGGAGAAAGATGCGATGGTGATTTTCCAAGATAAAGAGAAGCAATATATGGCGTTAGGCAGCGGAACTCAGGATTTCTCTTTGGATGAGAATGATGATGTAGATGCCAATTATAAAATTGAGAAAATCGGAACAGAAAAAATATTGGGTTATAACTGTGATATTTATAAAGTTAGCGGAACCGATTATAATGCCAAGATATGGATGACCAAGGCACTTAATTTTGATTATTCAAAGATTTTGGCGAATACCAAAAACAAGCAAAATACCTTGGGAACTTCGTGGGGAAGTTCTAAAAATTTTCCGCAAGGGATGTTGTTGAAGATGGAGAGTACAGATACCAAAACCAAAGAAAAAACTTTTACTGAAGCTACTAAGGTTCATAAATCAGGCACGACCATAAAAACTAGTTCGTATAAAAAAGTAGGTTTATAACAAGTCTTAAACACATCTATAATCAAAGAAAACTGGTTCGCCTGCTTGAGGTGTTAACCAGTTTTTTTTGTGCTGTATTATTCTTGGGAACTGCTCTTAATATTGACTAATTTTGTAACGTCTTTTCACCTAACACAGCAGCAATGAGTATCTATAACCTAATTATCAACGACAAAGAACAGGTAAGCCTTGACAAGATTTTTTTGAGTATAGACAACAGAAAGTCTTTAGAACAACTTATCAAAGAACACAAACACATCGAAGCACTCCGCAAGTATAATCTTCCGGTAAACAATAAACTCTTGTTGCATGGAAGTTCAGGTTGCGGGAAAACCACGACTGCCAAAGCCATTGCCCATGCGCTTGGCAAACCTCTGATTATCCTGAACTTGAGCAATATTGTTTCGTCTAGAATAGGGGAAACCTCTCAAAACTTAAAAGCTGTTTTTGACAAAGCAAATAAAGACAATGCTGTGCTGTTTTTAGATGAATTTGACCAAATCGGGAAAGCTAGAGGTAACGACGATAAGGATGTAGGTGAGATGAGACGACTTGTCAACACGCTGATTCAGTTGATTGATTATTATCCGGAGAAGTCACTGCTTATTTGCGCTACTAATCACCTCGGAATTATTGATACAGCTATCTTGAGGCGTTTTCAGATTTCTGTAGGTTATGAATTGCCCGATGATAGACAACTCGATAGTTATTATGAATCTTTACTCGAGGATTTCCCCGCCGAGCTGAAGAATATCAAACGTAGGTATGGAATATCATTTGCGCAAGCGAAAGACGATGCCTATACACAAATCAAAGCTAAAATCATATCCAAGATAGAGGCTTCGGAAATAAACTCAAATGAAAATGGAAACAATACTATCTAATATAATCCAAATCAAAAATAGGATTGCAGCAGCATGTGAGAAGTCTGGCAGAAATCCTGAAGAAGTGAAATTGCTGTTAGCTACTAAAACCGTTTCGGCAGAAAATATTAAGATTGCATTGGATGCCGGCTATACGCTGATAGGAGAGAATAAGGTGCAGGAAGTAAAACAGAAGTATGAGCATCTAAAAGATATTCCGCATCACAAACATTTTATCGGACACTTGCAAACCAATAAGATAAAAGACATCCTGAGATATGGCGTGACTTGTGTCGAGTCTTTAGACAGAATTGATTTGGCCGAGAAACTACACCAACGCTTATTGGCTGAAAATAAAGCTATGGATGTTTTTATTCAAGTAAATACATCAGCGGAAGAGAGTAAATTTGGGCTTGCTCCTGAGGATGCGATTAGTTTTACTGAACAAGTTGCACAGTTTGATACGCTGCGAATTAAAGGCTTGATGACTATTGGGCTTTTTAGTGCAGAAACCCATAAAGTAAGGGCTTGTTTTAAAATCCTTAAGAATATCCAGCAACAAATTATTCAGAAGAATATACCTAATGTTCAGATGCAAGAACTCTCTATGGGCATGAGTGCCGATCTAGAAACTGCCATTGAAGAAGGCGCGACGATTATCAGGGTAGGAACAGCTATCTTCGGCCAACGCGCTTATCCGGATAGTTATTATTGGAATGAGAAATCTAAGATTATTTAGACCAAAATAGGAGAGAAGTAAAAAATCTTTAACCAAAAAAATCCTGCTCATTTGAGCAGGATTTTTTTGTAT
>CAZRCB010000051.1:0-13038 GCA_964598455.1 uncultured Flavobacterium sp. | reverse complement strand
CCGTGAGGCACCAGATCCTAAGTCTGGCGTGTCTACCAATTTCACCACACCCGCTGAAATTTGTTTTCCCTTTTTAAGAGAGTGCAAATATACATATATATTGGTTACTTCAAAATAAATATTTAAAAAATTTGTAGTTTTTTTTCTTATATCCATTAGTTATTATTCATTATCTTTGTCGTTATATTAACTAATAGATTGAAAACAAACATTTTAATGAATACACCCACTTTCTCAAGACAGGATTCACTCAAATTCTTTAGGACACTTAACACTCGCGTAAACAACTACTTCAAAGATAATAACATCAAGAAATCAGGTAACTGGAAGCTATACGTCAAAACAATAATCATGTTTGCTATCTTCTTGACCCCTTACTTTTTAATATTAACTCTAGATATCTCTGATTGGTGGAAGCTATTGTTCACCGTAATCATCGGTATCGGAATGGCAGGAGTAGGAATGAACGTAATGCATGACGGAAACCATGGCGCATATTCTACAAAACCTTGGGTAAACAAAATCATGGGGTCTAGCATCTATATTCTGGCAGGAAACGTATATAACTGGCAAGTACAACACAACGTATTACACCATACCTATACAAACATTCACGGTCACGACGAAGACCTTGATGCCGGGAGAATTATACGGTTCACAAAAGATGCAGAATGGCTTCGCTTTCATAAATTCCAACATTATTACTCGATTTTCCTATACGGACTATTGACCTTTAACTGGGCAATCACTACTGACTTCAAACAGATGAGAAGCTACCTAAAGAGAAAACTGTCTTACGGGGAACCTAGAAGTCCAAAAAAAGAATGGACCGTATTGGTGATTACCAAAATACTTTACTTCTCTATCTGGCTTGTTATTCCGATGCTTTTGGGCATCACTTGGTGGAAAGTACTAATTGGTTTTTTTGTGATGCACTACACGGCTGGACTTATATTGAGTATCGTATTCCAACTTGCTCACGTTGTTGAAGAAACACACAACCCAAAACCAAACGAGAATGGGGAATTAGAAAATACTTGGGCTATACATCAACTGTACACTACGGCTAACTTTGCTCCTACAAACTGGATTGTCAACTGGTACACAGGCGGATTAAACCACCAAATAGAGCACCATATTTTTCCGAATATCAGTCACGTACACTACGGAAAAATAGCTGAAATAGTAAAGGAAACCACCAAAGAATTCAACCTACCTTACTATGAATTCAAAACTACTCGTGAGGCAATAGCTTCTCACTTCAGGCACTTAAAAGAATTAGGAGTAGAACCTCAAACAGCGTAATTTTTATGAATCACTTATTATCTGACAGAATAAACAGCCTAGCTGTATCTCAAACCCTTGAGATGGCAGCAAAAGTAAGAGAACTTAAAGCAGAAGGCAAAGATATCATCAGCCTAAGCTTAGGAGAACCTGATTTTAACACTCCGGACTTCATCAAAGAGGCAGCTATCAAAGCCATTCACGAAAACTATAGTAGCTACACTCCAGTTGACGGCTATTTAGAGTTGCGTCAAGCCATTAGTGAGAAATTCAAAAGAGATAATGGACTGAACTATAAACCATCTCAGATAGTAGTTTCTACAGGAGCTAAGCAATCTCTGTTTAATGTTGCTCAAGTACTTCTGAATTCTGGCGATGAATGTATTCTACCAGCACCATACTGGGTGAGTTATTTCGAAATTATCAAGATGTCAGAAGGAGTGCCTGTGGTGGTGCCGACATCAGTTGATTCTAATTTTAAGATTACACCCAAACAACTTGAACAAGCCATTACGCCGAAGACCAAAATGATTAT
Source organism: uncultured Flavobacterium sp. (assembly GCA_964598455.1). Classification (GTDB taxonomy): domain Bacteria; phylum Bacteroidota; class Bacteroidia; order Flavobacteriales; family Flavobacteriaceae; genus Flavobacterium. The sequence continues at coordinate 11,219 of CAZRCB010000051.1, read as the reverse complement.
GTTTAGCTCTCCGTGTAATCCAAGCGGTTCGGTTTATAGCAAAGATGAACTCACAGCTTTAGCTGAGGTGCTAAAAAAACACCCTAATATCTTTGTCGTATCTGATGAAATCTATGAACACATCAACTTTACAGGAAGCTTCTGCTCGATAGCCTCAATCGACGGGATGTATGACAGAACTATAACTGTAAACGGCGTTTCAAAAGCATTTGCGATGACAGGTTGGAGGATTGGATACATCGGAGCGCCTGAATTTATTGCTAAAGCATGTACCAAAATGCAAGGACAAATCACAAGTGGTGCCAATTCAATTGCTCAACGCGCTACGATTTCAGCTTTACTAGCTGACCCGAAAGAAATCGATTATATGGTTCAGAAGTTTCATAAACGAAGAGACTTAGTAACCACTATGCTGCAGGATATACCTAACCTTAAAACCACAATTCCAGAAGGAGCATTCTATGCTTTCCCAGATGTTTCTTGGTATTTCGGAAAAACACTCAGAGGAAAACTAATCAAAGACAGTGAGGATTTGGCCATGTATTTGCTAGAAGAAGCTTTCGTTGCAACGGTAACGGGTTCGGCTTTCGGAAATCCAAATTGCATCAGACTCTCATACGCTACAAGCGAAGAAGAACTAACAGAAGCGCTAAGCAGAATCAAAAAAGCATTAACGCAATAGACCTTTAAGCTTACACATTAATATAAATATATCACACATCAGCCCGTAGAAAGTTCTTCGGGTTTTTGTTTTTATAGCCCTCTGCTCTTCTGATTTAATAGCTTCTAACTAGTTGTCCTAAATATTCTAAACCAACAATTTTAAAGTCTTTTTATACTCTAATAGCTTATTTATCTATCTTTGCTCCAAATTGGATCAATCTGTGAGTAATACAAACAAGCTGAAAATATTTAATGACCCAATTTATGGGTTTATATCTATTCCTAGCGAGTTGATATATGATTTGATTGAACATCGCTATTTTCAAAGGCTGCGTCGTATCTCACAATTGGGATTGTCTTATTTGGTGTATCCAGGTGCAACACACACTAGATTTCACCATGCCTTAGGCTGTATGCATTTGATGCAAAAAGCAGTGGAGGTTCTTAGACAGAAAAATGTAGCGATTTCAAAAGAAGAAGAGCAAGCCTTGTATATAGCTATTTTATTGCACGATATTGGTCACGGACCATTCTCTCACGCAATGGAGCACAGCATCGTAAACATACACCACGAAGATATTTCGCTTATGTTTATGGAAAAGCTAAACACTGAGTTTAATGGAGCTCTTTCTTTGGCGATTGATGTCTTTAGAGGAAAGTATAAACGTAAGTTTTTGCTCCAACTCATCTCAGGTCAGTTTGACATGGACCGAATGGATTATCTGAAACGGGATAGTTTTTATTCTGGTGTTGGAGAAGGAAATATCAACTCTGAAAGGCTTATTCAGATGATTAATGTGGTAGATGATGAGCTAGTAATCGACGAAAAAGGCATTTATTCAGTTGAGAAGTTTTTAGTCTCAAGACGATTGATGTATTGGCAAGCTTACCTTCATAAGACCAGTATTGTAGCTGAGCAGATTCTTATGAATACGCTTAAGAGGGCTAAAGAGCTGACCGAGAAAGGGAAGGATCTTAATAGTGGTTCGGGACTTAGCTTCTTTTTAGAAAAGAAAATAGATGTGCATAATTTTGATGATGCGATTCTAGAGAGATTTGCCTTGTTGGATGATGTAGATGTGCTTTTTGCGCTGAAACAATGGCGGAAATCAGATGATTATGTATTGAGTAGTTTGAGTACTATGCTTATTAATAGAGATTTACTTAAGATTGAGATTAGTCCTGAAAGGTTTACAAAAGAGAGACTTAGCCAATTGCAAAAGGCCTATGCTGACCAAGTAAATATCACACTTAAGGAGAGTGAATTCTTTGTCTTTAAAGGTAAAATTAGCAACAAGGCTTATGACAAATCGTCTGAGCCCATCTTGATTTTACACAAAACCGGAAAAGTTGAGGACATGATTTCTGCTACAGATAAATCATACCTGAGAAGCCTTTCTGAAGAGGTGACAAAATATTTTATATGTTACCCAGAGGTCATAAGACGAAAGTCTTAATGTTTTTTTTGAAATTTTTTATATTTTTGTCTGAATGAAATTTACCGTACAACAAATAGCAGATATTCTTGAAGGTGAGATTATCGGAAATCCAGAAGCAGAAGTTCATCAACTTTCTAAGATAGAAGAAGGCACCGACGGATCGCTTACTTTTCTGGCGAATCCGAAGTATCAACACCATATATATACTACACAAGCTACTGCGACAATAGTGAGCAAAACCTTTGTAGCAGAAAATCCTGTGGCTACAATCCTCATAAAAGTAGAGGATGCCTACAAAGCTTTTTCGAGGCTATTAGAATACTACAACCAAGTCAAACCTGTAAAATCAGGAATTGAGCAACCTAGTTTTATATCCAAAGGTACGGTTTACGGAGAGAATGTCTATATAGGTGCTTTTTCGTATATCGGACAAAATGTAGTTATCGGTGACAACGTAAAGATTTATCCTAACTCATATATTGGTGATAACTCAAGCATAGGCGATAATACGATTTTGCACGCTGGGGTGAAGATTTATTCTGAAACGGTAATCGGAAAGAATTGTATTCTGCACTCAGGTGTAATTATAGGCTCTGACGGTTTTGGTTTTAGTCCAAACGAAGATGGGAGTTATAGCAAAGTACCTCAAACGGGTAACGTGATTATCGAAGATAATGTTGAGATAGGTTCCGTGACAACCATTGATAGAGCAACGCTCGGAAGTACGATAATCAGAAAAGGAGTGAAATTAGATAACCAAATTCAGATTGCGCACAATGTCGAAGTAGGCGAAAACACTGTAATCGCTTCACAAACCGGAGTTGCAGGGTCTACTAAAATTGGCAAGAATTGTATCATCGGAGGGCAAGTAGGAATCGTAGGGCACGTCACAATAGGAAACGGAGTGAAGGTTCAGGCACAATCAGGAATCGGCAAAAGTCTGGCTGATGGAGATGTAGTTCAGGGAAGTCCAGCCTTCGGATACGGGGACTTTGCAAAATCTTTCGTACATTTCAAAAATTTCCCAAAAATCGTAGCCGATTTAGAAGAAATAAAAAAGAGAAATATCTAATTCTTAATCATAGGAAAAGAAATTATAATGGCTAAACAAAAAACTATCAAAGAAGCTGTTACGCTTACAGGTGTCGGACTACATACAGGAAAAGAAGTTACTATGGTTCTCAAACCAGCTCCTATTGACAATGGCTTTACTTTTGTCAGAGTTGATTTAGAAGGGAGTCCTGTCATAGAAGCAGATGCTACTTATGTCGTAAATACACAGAGAGGCACAAACTTGGAGAAAAGAGGCGTCAAGATACAAACCTCAGAACATGTTTTGGCTGCTTGTGTTGGTTGTGATTTAGACAATATTATTATAGAGCTAAATGCTTCAGAACCTCCAATTATGGATGGTTCGTCAAAGTATTTTGTCGAAGCAATCGAGAAAGCAGGAATTGTTGAGCAAGATGCAGAACAAAAAATATATATCGTAAAAGAAGTTATCTCTTATACCGACGAAGAGACTGGAAGTGAGCTACTAATAATGCCTTGTGATGACTACCAAATCACCACGATGGTTGATTTTGGAACCAAAGTACTTGGCACTCAAAACGCATCTATCAAATCTATATCTGAATTCAAAACAGAGATTGCTAATGCCAGAACATTCAGCTTTCTACACGAATTAGAAGCACTCTTAAACAATGGACTTATCAGAGGAGGAGACCTTAACAATGCCATTGTTTATGTAGATAAAGAAATCTCTACTGAGACTATGGAAAGCCTTAAAACAGCTTTTGGAAAAGAGGATATTGCTGTAAAGCCAAACGGGATCCTAGACAACCTGACACTACACTACCCTAACGAAGCTGCTAGACACAAACTCTTGGATGTCATCGGAGATTTAGCGCTTGTAGGTACGCGAATCAGAGGAAAGGTTATCGCTAATAAACCAGGGCATTTCGTAAACACACAATTCGCCAAGAAACTATCAAAAATTATCAAAATCGAAGAGCGAAATAAAGTTCCTAATTTTGACCCGACCCAACCGCCATTGATGAATACAGTTCAGATTATGAACATCCTTCCGCATAGGCCACCGTTTTTATTGGTCGATAAGATTTTAGAATTATCTGACAAACACGTCGTTGGATTGAAAAATGTGACTATGAATGAACCCTTTTTTGTGGGTCACTTTCCTGGAGCACCTGTTATGCCAGGCGTACTTCAGATCGAAGCTATGGCTCAGGCTGGAGGGATTTTAGCGCTAAGCACAGTGCCAGACCCTGAGAACTACCTAACCTATTTCATGAAAATAGACAACGTAAAGTTCAAACAGCCCGTAGTACCAGGAGACACCTTAATATTTAAACTAGAATTGCTTAGCCCTATAAGACGCGGAATTTGTCATATGCAAGCCTACGCTTATGCAAACGGAAAATTAGCCACTGAAGCAGAGCTTATGGCTCAGATTGTAAAATCAAAAGAATAATTATGAATCAACCTTTAGCATACGTTCATCCAGGAGCAAAAATCGCCAAAAATGTGGTTATCGATCCTTTTACTACTATACATAATAATGTAGAAATAGGTGAGGGAACTTGGATAGGCTCTAACGTTACCATCATGGAAGGAGCAAGAATTGGTAAGAATTGCAATATCTTCCCAGGCGCTGTAATCTCAGCTATTCCTCAAGATATGAAGTTTCAAGACGAAGATACAGTTACGATTATAGGCGATGGCACAACCATCAGAGAATGCGTAACAATCAATCGCGGAACATCAGATAAAATGAAAACCGTTATCGGCAAGAATTGTTGGATTATGGCCTATTGTCACATCGCACACGATTGCGTGGTGGGTGACCACTGTATTTTCTCAAACGGAACCACACTAGCAGGACACACAACAGTGGGAGACTATGTGGTTTTGGCAGGAATGGTAGCAGTACAACAATTCGGAAATATCGGGAATCACGCTTTTGTAACGGGCGGATCACTCGTGAGAAAAGACGTTCCTCCGTACGTGAAGGCAGCTAGAGAACCGCTTTCATACGTCGGAATCAATTCCGTTGGACTCAGAAGAAGAGGGTTCTCGTCAGACAAAATAAGAGAAATACAGAATATCTATAGAACCTTATTCCAAAAAAATTACAACACTACACAAGCCCTATCGATTGTAGAAGGGGAAATGGAAGCTACTCCAGAACGCGACGAAATATTAGATTTCATCAGAAATTCTTCGCGCGGTGTGATGAAGGGGTATGCGGGAGGATCAACCACACTTTAGATAAAAACAAATACAGTATAAATTAATAGTAGATAAACGAATAAATATAAATAATGGCAACTACATCAGATATCAGAAACGGATTGTGTATTAAGTTTAATAACGACATATATAAAATAGTAGAATTCTTACACGTAAAACCAGGAAAAGGACCTGCTTTTGTTAGAACTAAACTCAGAAGTTTAACTACGGGTAAAATTCTGGAGAATACTTTCTCTGCTGGACATAAAATAGATGACGTGCGCGTAGAAACCCATACTTTCCAGTTTTTATACGCTGAGGGTGATGACTATCACTTTATGAACACGGAGACTTTTGATCAAATCACATTGAACAAAAGCGCTCTAGATGCCCCAGAACTATTGAAAGAAGGCACCAACGTAATTGTTCAGATTAACACAGAGACTGACCTGCCCCTAGCAGTAGATATGCCAGCTTCTATTACCTTAGAAGTTACTTATGCAGAGCCAGGAGTAAAAGGAAACACAGCAACGAACGCCACTAAACCCGCAACTGTCGAAACAGGAGCGGTTATTAACGTGCCTCTATTTATTAACGAAGGCGATAAAATCAGAATTGATACCTCGAACGGAAATTATTTAGAGCGTATTAAAGAATAATTTATTTTGTTTTTAAAAGCCCACTTCTGATAGAGGGCTTTTTATCTAAAAAATCTAAAATGAAATTCAGTAGACCCTATTCTTTAGAGGAAATTTCAAAAATTATCAATTGTACATACGTAGGTGACAAAGATTTCCCTGTATTGGGAATGAACGAAATACACGTAGTTGAACAAGGAGATATTGTATTTGTAGATCATCCAAAATACTATGACAAAGCACTGCAATCAAAAGCAACTATTGTACTTATCAACAAAGAAGTGGAGTGCCCAAAAGGCAAAGCTTTGCTGATTTCTGACGATCCGTTTAGGGATTTCAATACGCTTACCAAACACTTCAGACCGTTTCGAGCCTCTAATGCATCGATTTCAGATTCGGCAATAATCGGGAAAGGAACTGTTATTCAGCCCAACTGTTTTATAGGGAATAACGTTGTGATCGGTGAGAATTGTATGATTCACGCCAACGTAATTATCTATGATCATACCCAAATAGGGGATAACGTAACTATACAATCAGGTACAATATTAGGAGCAGATGCCTTTTATTACAAAAAACGCCCGGAAGGTTTTGACCAACTGCTCTCTGGAGGTCGCGTTGTGATTCAAGACAACGTAGGTATCGGAGCAAATTGTACTATCGATAGAGGTGTTACAGGAGATACAACTATTGGCGAAGGCAGTAAGCTAGATAACCTAATCCAAATCGGTCACGATACGGTAATCGGCAAGAAATGCTTGATTGCATCTCAAACAGGTATTGCAGGTTGTGTGGTGATTGAAGACGAAGTCACTCTTTGGGGACAAGTAGGCATCACAAGTGGCATTACTATAAAAGAAAAAGCCATTGTCTTAGGTCAAACAGGTGTTTCTAAATCCTTAGAAGGCGGAAAGACCTACTTTGGGTATCCAGTTGATGAGGCAAGAGAGAAACTTAAGGAATTGGCTAATGTCAAAAAAATACCTGCAATTCTAAGCGAGCTAAAGAACATGAAAAAAGAGGAGTGATACTCCTCTTTTTTTGTTTTATTGATTGATGGCTTCGACCTGAATGCTTTCGTCACCCAACATACTTCTGAGCATGTTTTCGATGCCATTTTTGAGGGTCATTGTGGATGAAGGGCATCCGCTACACGCACCTTGAAGGATTACTTTGACAAGTTTAGCATCTTTGTCGAAGGATTCAAAAGCAATGTTCCCTCCATCTGACTGAACGGCTGGTTTCACATACTCGTCTAATATATCTATTATTTTCTGTGAGAATTCGTCATAAACTTTGGGTTCTTTTGATGCACTTGTAGTTTGGGCCTTCATTTTTGCAGCTTCAACTGCTGATATAACAGGGCTTCCTTTTTCAATATATTCTAGAATGAAATCACAAAGTCCAGAGGCAATGTCTGCCCAGTCTGTCGTGTCATTTTTGGTTATCGACACATAATTTTCATCTAAGAAAACCTCTTTCACGAACGGGAAATTAAAAAGCGCTTGAGCCAAACTTGGTGCAGTGGCTTGGTCAGCACTCGTATACTCGACGAGTTGAGCGACTAATTTTCTGCTCGTGACAAATTTCATCACAGAGGGATTAGGACTGCTCTCTGCATTTACTGTGAGTTTGAATACGTCAGAAGGCGGAGTTTCTACGATGATCTTTAAGCCAGAGTTCACATAATCAGTCATTTGATCAACCACCAACTCGCTCACATCATCCCATTCGACGATATTATATTTCTCAATAGCAATAAAATTCCCAGAGATATAAACGGTCTTCACGAAAGGCAAATAAAATAGCTTTTGTGCCAACAAAGAGGGCTTAGCTTGGTCTATATTGCTGAATTCATAGTTTTGTTCTGCAATAAAATTATCGAAAACGAATTTTAAAATTGCTGGATTAGAAGTAGATACGGTCTTTATCATTTGTATTGTCATAATTTTGAACAAAACTACTGAAGATTTTATCGTTTTCTGTATATTTGGGACTTATTATACTTTTTATAACTTTTGAGTAGATAAAACAAAACACACAAAACGAATTATATTATTGATTTTCAATAGCACTCACATGAAAAAAATTACTCTTTTATTCTGTCTGTTTTTCTCCTTGACGGGGCTCGCACAAACTTCTAACCTTGTCGTTTCTAAGACTAGTCCTGAACCAATCTATTATCCTAGTGTAGATACTACAATTACGTATTTTGTACAGATAGGAAATAACGCGGCAACTAATGCTGAGGATGTATTGGTTGAAATTCCTTTTCACACTAGTGTTGATTTAGCATCGGTAGCCTGGATAGCCCCAAACGCCACAACGGGCACAGGAGCAATTTCTCAAACTATTGATATCAATGCAGGAGAAGTGGCGGTTTATCAAATCAGTATCGGCATCCCTTCAGGATATATTCAAGGCACAAACTTGATTGCTTCTGTTGATACATCGCACCCTACGCTTTCGACCAACTTGCTGCACCAAGTAACCAATTACACTTATGTAGCAGGAGAAGATATGGTTTATACAATAACCATAGAAAACCAAGGACCAGACGATGCTATAAACGTAGAGGTAGAAGATATTATCCCGACCATTCCCGGTATGGACTTGTCTTCTGTTGTATGGACAGGAAGCAACGGAACCATAGGTACTGGAAACTTACAAGACACTATCGCTCTACTGCAAGTAGGCGACTCAGTAACCTATACAATCACACTGCCAATTCCTCTTGATTACAATCAGACAATTATCAATAACATCAATGTTACTGCTGATAATCTTGGTGATGAAGGTTTGTGTTTAGGATGCACGCATTATGCAAAACCACAACCGCCAAGAGCACATATAGTAACCACAAAGACCAATAATATAAGTACTTATGTAAGAGGTACATTTGTCGATTATGTTATAACCGTAACCAACGAAGGTCCAAATACAGCACAAAACGTACTTGTGTATGACCCGCTCCCATACGGAATTACGCAAATGACTTGGACTGGTAACGGAACTGCGGGTATTGGTCAGCTCAATCATACTATTCCCCTTTTAGCAAACGGACAAACAGTAGTATTTAATGTTCAGGTATTTGTACCAGAAGAATTTGATTTAAGTTTTAACCTCGTGAATAATGTTTGGGTAACCACGCCTACCTTAGACCCTAATCCTCAGCTTCAACCTATAACTCATATAGATTTTCCAGCAGTAAATTATGTAACTGTATTCCCTACACAATACTCTCTAAACGAGCTTGTCAATGACGTACTTATTGATATGGATTGTTCTTTAGTAGAAAACATCAGTGCTCAAGGTTTTAATAATGGCACTAATAACACGATGGGCTACTTCCATGCCAACAACTCGAGCTTCCCTATTAAAGAAGGGATCGTAATCAAAACAGGACCTATAAGTACTATTGAAGGACCTTACACCAATGGCGGCGGTGCAACTAATGGTTCTGGCATAACAGACGCACAGCTTAACGCGATTGGAGGAGGCACTCTTCGTGACGTGAGCTATATAGAGTTTGATTTTACGCCAATCACTGATGAACTTAAGTTTAATTTCTTATTTGCATCTAATGAATACGGAACGTATCAATGTGATTATGGAGATGTCTTTGCTTTTATATTGACTGACCTTACTACGGGCGTATCTACAAACTTAGCCGTAATCCCTGGCACTAATCCACCTGTACGTGTGGCAGTAACAACCATCAGAGATGGTGCTTATAACTCTAGTTGTGGCTCAGCAAATATTGAGTTTTTTGATCAGATGAATACCGCTGGAGATGCGATCAATATGAAAGGAAACACAATAAAAATGACTGCCTCAGGTCCTGTAGTACCTTGTCATAAATACAGAATCAAACTAGCTATTGGTGACTGGGGTGATACCGCCTTTGATTCTGCAGTATTCTTAGAAGCTGGAAGTTTTGATATAGGAGCACTTGATTTAGGAGACAACTATATAGAGAGTCAAGGAACGGCAGTCTGCCCAGAAGAAGAAGTTATTTTAAGCTCAGGCTTAACTGAAATTGAAGGTACTTGTGATATTGAATATGATTACCAATGGTTTAAAGACGGAACTGCTATTAACGGAGCTATAAATCCAAGTTATCAAGCTTCTGAAACTGGAACATATACTCTTGAGACGACAATTACTATAGCAGGGACAACAGTCTCTACAGAGTGTTCACTAAAACCTGGTAGCGTTGTAGTTGAGTTCTTTGACGAGATTCCAGCAGGCGAACCGGATGACTTGACAAACTGTACCGGGAACAACATTTTTGACCTCACACAACGCTATTCACAAATTTATGGAGACGATTTAGACCCTAATGATACTAATGTTACTTTCCACCTTAATATGGATTATCTAGAATGGGGATTCCCTATAGAATGGGGGACTCCTGAAGGTATGGACAACACTGACATCACTGCTTTTCAAGGAATAGACGGTCAAATTATTTATGTGAGGGTTCAACTCCTTAACGGAAGTCCTTGTTATGTAGTAAGAGAAATAACACTAAATATTATTGACTGTTCAGTGAATGCACCAGACGATATAGAACTGTGTGACAATGATGCCGATGGATCAGAATCAGTTGATTTAGCCCTGCTTATAGATAACATAATCCTTGGATTAGATGACCAAACCGTTACTTTCCACACTTCACAAACTGGAGCGGACAACGGTACTACAGATATAATAGACCACACAGTTCCTTATGCTGTAACTTCCGGGACAACCGTTACGGTTTATGTTAGAGCAGAGGATGATAACTCAGGACTTTATTCAACGACTAGCTTTACTATCACTGTTTTTGAAGCACCACTGGTGGAGCAAAATGTATCAGACTATGAATTATGTAGTCCAAATACAGATGGTACTGCCGAGTTTGACCTGACTACTAAAACCAACGAAATCCTCGATGGAGCAACGGCTACACTTACGTTCTATAACAGCCAAGCTGGAGCCATTTCAGAAAGCTCACCAATAACCACTCCACAGGAATATACTTCAGCAGGCAGCGAAATTATCTGGGTTAGAGCCACTGACACCAACGGTTGTTATTCAATCACTTCTTTTGAATTGGTGATCAATGATGACTTCCAAATCGAACAAGACGTAACTGATTACGAGCTTTGTGATGAAAACGGCAATGGCGAAGAGGAGTTTGACTTGACTACTAAAACCACTGAAATATTAGGCACTCAAACCGCAA
>CAZRCB010000050.1:0-13509 GCA_964598455.1 uncultured Flavobacterium sp. | reverse complement strand
GTAATCAATTTTTGGTGAATTTCCTTTTTTCCAAGCTCCAAAATGTTTCTCAATAAGTTTTTTAGCATCTTTAAACTTGATATCTCCCATAACAATCATATAAGCGTTGTTCGGAGAAAAGAAGTTAGCATAGTGTTGTTTTACGTCTGCTAGAGAAACATTTTTGATTGTTTCTTCAGTAACATACTCACCAAAAGGGTGACTTTTCCCGTATGCAAGAACATCTTTTACTCTAGAAGCCGTGCTTGTCACGCTCTTCTCATCAGCCTTAAGTCCTTCGATATATTTTTCTTTTTCTTTGTCAAATTCTTCTTGAGAAAAGAGAGGATCAATAGCTCCTTGTGCCATAAGCTCTATAATTCTAGGGAAGTATTTTGTAAGTGAACTTGCATAACCTCCGCTTGCGTGTAAGCTAACGCTCGCTCCAAGGTACTCGATTTCTTCGTTATAAGCGTCTTTTGAGATTTTGCTGGTTCCGTTACCCATCAAGCTACCTGTAAGGTCAGAAAGACCCGCTTTGCTACCTTCAGCATACGGAGCGTTGTCAATGGTTAGAGAAACAGAAACTCTTGGTAGTTTGTGGTTTTCTACCACCAATACCGTAAGACCGTTCGGGAGGGTAAACTTTTGAGGTTTCCCTATGTTTATTTTTGGAGCTGGTCCAGGTTTTGGTTGGCTACGATCAACTTGTGCCTGCATTGCTACAGTCAAAAACAAACCGAATATAATTAATATTTTTTTCATCTTTTAAAGTCTTTTAAAATTATTTATTATCCTCTTTAGGACCAACATAATCAATCACTACCCTTTGATTCGGGTTAAGGTATTTCTTAGCTACGTCTCTGATTTCTTCACGTGTAATAGAACGGTAAATATCAATTTCTGTATTGATAAGGTTTACGTCTCCATAAAGAAGGTAGTATTCAGCCAAACTATCTGCAATTCCTTCGATGCTTGAGTTCGAGCTTACGTATTGGTTTTCATAGATATTTTTAAGCTTCTGGAAATCTCTTTCTGAAATAAGGTCTTTCTGAACTTTAGCAATTTCTACATCCACTTCGTCAAGTAGGTTTTTTAGTGTAGTACCTGCCATCGGAATTCCATATACGATATATGATCCGTAGTCTTCTTGACTGTAAGCAAAAGCTCCAATTTGCATCGCTTTCTTTTGTTGGTCAACCAGTTTTCTGTATAATACAGAGGTTTTTCCTCCAGTCAAATACGTAGAGATCATATCGAGTACTCTAGCCTCACGAGTTTTCATAGATGGTGTTCTATAAGCAGTAACCATCATCGGAAGCGTAACGTTAGGGTCTTCCCAGGTAGAGTTGATTTGCTCAGTAATAGGATCTTCAACAAATACTTGACGCTTTACTTCAGGTCCTCTAGGGATAGTTCCGAAATAATCTTTGATCCATTTGTTTGCATCGCTAAATTCGAAATCTCCAGCTACAACTAAAACAGCGTTGTTTGGCGAGTAGAATCTATGGTTAAAATCTAAAAACTCATCAAGCGTAGCAGCATCAAGGTGCTCCATCTCTCCGATGGTAGTCCAACGGTAAGGGTGTTTTGTAAATAGTTTTTCTTTGATTGCTTTGATAATATTACCATAAGGTTGGTTATCGATACGTAAACGTTTCTCTTCTTTAACGACTTCGTTCTGAGTATCAACGCCTATTTGGTTGATTACCGGGTGTAACAAGCGCTCGGATTCCATCCAAAGGCCTAGTTGAAGATTATTTGAAGGGAATACTTCGTAATAGTAAGTTCTATCATCTGTAGTGTTTGCGTTATTAGTTCCTCCGTTTGCAGTAACTATCTTAAACCATTCTCCTCTTCCGATGTTTTTTGTTCCTTCAAACAAAAGGTGTTCAAAAAAGTGAGCAAATCCTGTTCTTTCAGGGTGTTCGTCTTTAGCTCCTACATGATACATTACAGATGTAATGACCACTGGAGCTGATTTGTCCTGGTGTAGAATAACATGCAGACCGTTGTCTAAAGTGTACTCCTCAAACTTAACATTTTGAGCAGAAACACTTCCGATAAGTGCTAGCGCACCTAAAGCCATTATTGTTTTTTTCATAATGAGTGGGTTAATTGAATTTGGTTTCTATAAATAAGTGTAATGAAGTTCAAACTTGTTACAGCAAAAATACATTATTTTCAGACAATTTACAGGTTTAACGTTTCTATAACATAAAAAAACATCTCAAAAACTGTTTATCATACTAAAAGAGCAGCAGACAAAATGGATGCTATTTTTTTGTAGCCTAAAAAAGCCCGTTGATTTCAGCGTCAATTTTATTGATAATGCTTCCTAAATCCTCTTGATTATCTACGAAGTTAATATTATCAACATCAATGATGAGCAATTTGCCTTTGTTATAACCTTTTATCCAGTTTTCATATCTTTCGTTGAGTCGAGATAGATAATCAATCGAAATAGAGTTTTCGTATTCTCTACCTCTTTTATGAATTTGCCCTACTAGATTCGGAATTGAGCTTCTGAGGTAAATAAGCAAGTCTGGTGCTTGAACGGTGTTTTCCATAAGTTCAAAAAGAGAGGCGTAATTATCAAAATCACGCTTGCTCATCAATCCCATATCGTGCAGATTCGGTGCAAAAATATGTGCATCTTCGTAGATGGTTCTGTCTTGAATAATTTTCTTACCACTTTCTCTGATTTGAAGCACTTGCCTAAACCTACTGTTTAAGAAATAAATCTGAAGGTTAAAACTCCATCTATCCATCTGATGATAGAAATCGTCTAAATACGGGTTGTCAACCACATCTTCATAATGAGGTTCCCATTTAAAATGTTTGGCTAAGAGTCGTGTAAGTGTAGTTTTTCCAGCTCCGATGTTTCCGGCAACAGCTATGTGCATTATGGTAATTTTAGGTTGTAGTGTTCTATATTTTTTTGTGTACTCAGCGTTAAAACTCCATTCTTGAAATCAAAGCTTTCGATTCTCTGCTTATGCGAATAAAGCAGTTGATGTTCAACAAGATTGTTTTGGTAAAGATATAAATTATCACCCAAGCTAAAAATAATATGTTCTGAATCGGTCATAATTATTTTATCAAATTCAGGCAAAACTCCTTTTAGAGTTACTTTCCCGTAGTTGTCATAAGCATAGATTTCGTTTGTTGCTGTAATTCGATACCAATAATTGTAGTTGGATAGCACATAAATAAAATCTCCTGCAAAAGATTGGTTAATAGTGTGTGTTTTTCGGTTGACATAGTTAAGCAACATCAACTTACTCGTCAAACTATCATAAATCCAAAATTGATTTTGAGACGCCATAGAGCATGTCTGTGCGATAATCCCATAATCATTAAGCGAGATTTTCGCTATTTCCGAGAAAGTATTGTCAAGAAGAACAACCGTATTAAAATCCTTATAAAAAGCTATCGCCTTCAGAGGATTTATGAAGTCAATTGAGTGTAATTGACCTAAAGAGAGGTTCTTGTATTCCCATTTAGAGTTGTCTTTCTGTTTGTACAACACATTATTTTTAGCAAAATAATCGAATCCCAAAACATCAGTTCCGAAATATATGTCGGCATCAAGTGGCTTTGAATCTAGCAAAACTAAATTGTTCTGAGCTAGAGTCCAAAAACTACAAAAAAACAACAAGCTTATATATAGACTTTTTAGCATCAGATGATTTTTTGAGATAACTTTGCACCAAAAATAATTAATTACCCTCATGGAAAATTTAAAACCAAAAGTAGCTGATATATTCTCAAACCCAAAACTTTCAAAAGAAAATAAACTACAAGACCTTTGTAATCTGCTACGCCAAGAAGTAGCGCATTACGATTGGGTTGGGTTTTATTTTCACAAGAAAGACGAGCAGGTTTTAGAGTTGGCACAGTATGCTGGAACACCTACTGATCACACTATTATCCCTTTCGGAAAAGGAATTTGTGGTCAAGTAGCGCTTTCGAACCAAAACTTTGTGGTGCCTGACGTTAAAGCACAAGACAATTATATCGCTTGTAGCCTGACTGTCAAATCTGAAATTGTGGTTCCGATATTCGTCAACGGAGAGAACATAGGCCAAATTGATATAGACTCTGAGACTTTAGATCCGTTTACCGAAAAAGATGAGCGTTTCTTAGAATGGGTTTGTGCTCAAGTAGCACTACTTTTCTAACTAATTTCAGAACCCAAAAACGACCTTCGATTTGGAACAAAATAAATCTAAAACTAGTTATTCTATCCTGTTTGCCATTGCCATTGCACACTTGTGCAATGATTTATTACAAGGAGTTATTCCTTCAATTTATCCTCGTTTAGAGCAAGAGTTCAACTTGTCTATGGGGCAAATCGGAATTATAACGCTTTGTTTTCAATTGTCATCTTCTATTTTTCAACCCTTGGTTGGCAATTATACCGATAAATATCCCAAGCCTTATTCTCAGGTTTTTGGTATGGTATTTACTTCTATCGGAATCGTGGTGTTGGCTTATGCACCTAGTTATTATTGGATATTGGTTGCTGTAACCTTGGTCGGGATTGGCTCTTCGATCTTCCATCCTGAATCTTCTAGAGTTGCTTTTTTGGCCTCTGGCGGCAAACGAAGTATTGCTCAATCCATCTTTCAGTTGGGTGGAAATACCGGAACAGCCTTAGCACCTTTACTCGTAGCTTGGATTGTTATCCCCAACGGCCAAAGACACATCTTATGGTTTTTGGTATTCGCAATAGCGGCTAAAATCATTCTTTTAGGCGTAGGCAAGTGGAGAAGCAAAGAACTGAAACGCGCTAATAGTGCCGAGAAAAAACCAATTGTATTGCCTGATTTGACCCAGCGTCAGATTAAGAATTCGATTATTATTTTATTGGTACTTATCTTCTCTAAGTATTTCTACGTTTCCGGAATCACTAGTTATTTTCAGTTTTACACCATAAATAAGTTCAATTTAACCGAAGTTCAAGCACAAATATATCTATTCTATTTCTTAGGAGCAGCAGCTGTGGGTACACTTCTCGGAGGTTATTTTGGCGATAAGTTTGGGCGAAAGTACGTGATTTGGTTTTCAATCATTGGTGTAGCGCCTTTTACGTTAGCACTTCCGTATGTTGGCTTAGAACTCACCGCGTTATTTATCGTGATTATCGGGCTTGTCATTTCATCTGCATTTCCGGCTATTTTGGTTTATGCCCAGGAATTATTACCTAAGAAAATCGGGATGGTATCAGGGCTTTTCTACGGTTTTGCCTTTGGAATGGGAGGACTAGGTTCTGCTGTTTTGGGATATGTTGCTGACCTTACGAGTATTGACTATGTCTATAAGGCCTGTTCGTTTCTTCCGCTCATCGGCTTAATCGCCTATTTTTTACCTAATATGCATAAGAAAACCCAATAACCTCTAACTCATAAAAAAACCCCATATCTTCTGAAGTTATGGGGTTTATATTTTACTTCTTAAACCTTAATTCTCGTCTGGCAAAAAGCTATATACTTTGGCATAATGCAACATCTGTTCTTCAAAAGATTTGGGTTGTTCTATTCTGTAGTCAATCACTTCGCCTTTATCATTTTTGACTTCATTGATAATCGGGTTTACAAAACCTTTGTAAGCGGCCACATTAAACTTCGCATTTCTCGCTAAGACCTCTTTGTGAAGTCCTTTATCAACTTTGACACCGTAAGTCTCAACCAAAGCCTTAGCTGCGTTATAATCGCCTTCCGACTTGATTCTTTGGGTTTCTCTAAGGAGTTGTCCGAACAAATCATGTAGTTTGTCATAATCGGTTATATTGAAAAAGGTTTTTCCGTCTCTTGTGACTTTTTCGATCACATTGTCTTTCTTGCCTTTTTCATATACCCAAGCGCTCACCCATTGGCGGTTTCTCATATGAGATTCTTCGATATCAGCTCCTAGGTCTAAACGCACCAACTGCATCATCAAACCATTTCTGATATAGCCGTCATAGGCCGTTTTTCCGAGCTCTTTCCAGTTATCTACTAAACCTAACTCTTGAAGTTTTGCATCATACAAATAATAAAGCCCCACAAGGTCTGCTCTTCCTTCTTCTAAGGTCGATGCATAGCTTTTAAGAGTTTCTTTTGGCTGACCAACGCCAGGATTGATTTGTCCTGAGGCATGACCAACAACTTCGTGCAAAGCGGTATGCAGTTTTCCTGAAAGTTCTCCGTATTTTTTCTCTAATTCATATTCTTCCTCATCGTGAACAAACTCCTTGAGTCTATCCTCGCCTCCGACTTTATTATAAGCATCGATGATATTTCCCAACGAAATTGACTTCGAGCCGTGTTCTGCTCTTATCCAGTCAGCATTCGGAAGATTTACGCCTATAGGTGTGCTTGGAGAAGAATCTCCTGATTCAGATGCTACGATTACCGTTTTGTAAGTTACTCCTGTTACGTTTTTCTTCTTGTGTGGTTCAATAAGTGGCGAATTGTCCTCAAACCACTGTGCTTCTTTTGAGATGACTTCCATCTTTTTAGACATATCAAAGTCTTTGATTTGCACTACGCTTTCAAATGCGCCTTTATGTCCTAATGGGTCGCTATACACTTCTATAAATCCGTTGTTGTAATCAATATTTCCTTTGGTGGCTTTTACCCAAGCGATGTTATAGTCATCCCAAGTTTTGAGATCACCTGTTTGATAGTACTTAATCAATAATTTGATTGCATCGCCTTGTTCTTGATTTTCAGCAACTGTTGCCGCTTTCTCTAACCAATAGATAATTTTATCGATAGCTGGTCCGTACATTCCGCCGCTCTTCCAGACCTTATCTACTAATTTTCCGTTTTCTTTGACCAGCTTAGAGTTTAAACCTGTTGACAACGGGCGCAATGGATCTGGGCTTTTCATATTTCCGTAAAAAGCTTCTACTTCTGCCTCAGTGATTCCTTCGCCATAGTAATTCACAGCCGAACCTTTGACCAATCCTTTTGATAAATCTAGGTTTACTTTTTTGTTATCGGTGTCATTAAATAATATTTCAGCAACAGCATTATCTAGACTTGTATTGGTTTCTTTGAGCAACAAGTCAAAATATGCTTTAGAGAAAGCAGGTTTGATTTTGTCGTTAGAATAATGGTGGTGAATTCCGTTTGAGAACCAAACTCTTTTCAGATAAATCACAAAGTTTTTCCAGTCTTCTGACTCTTTATCCCCGTTATAGTGCTGATAGATATGCTCTAATGCTCTTCTAATTTTCAGGTTGTGTTTGTAGTTCTGGTCCCAAATAATATCGCGTCCTGCATAGCCCGCTTCACTTAGGTAATACACCAATTCTTTTTCTTTCAAGGTCAAATCATCCCAACCCGGAATCTGATACCTAAGCACTTCGATATCTGCAAATTGGTCAACACTGTGCTGAAATTCTTCTGTTTGTATGTTGCTGTCTAAACTAAGTTCCGTATTCTCTGGCTTGTTTTTATCACAAGAAAAGAACAAAGCAGCTGTCAAGGCTAAGCAACTCATAGTATATAGTTTCATCTTATATTGTTTTTTTAGTATTCACAAATTTATAAAAACAAGTCTAACTTCTTGTATAGTTTACTAATAAACGTACGAGGTCGAGAATTTTCTGTTGATTTATAGCTTAAATTGAATACAAGCTTTTACTATCTTTGGCAATCATTTTGATTATTGCCCTAAAGAGATTCTAAATTAGTTGTTATGAAAACAAAACTACCCTACCTATTACTCCTACTGCTGATTGCTTCTTGTTCAGGAGTAAAACAGGCAAATAAGGCACTCTATTCTGGTGATTATGAAAGGGCAATCGATATTGCTGTGGAGCGTTTGCAAAAAAACAAAAACAAAAAAGCTGATAAAGAGCAGATTGCTACGCTAGAACACGCTTTTCACAAAATGAAAGCTGCCTCTCTAGAGCGCATTGATTTCTTGAAAAAAGATGTCAATGTGAATACGCAAGAAGTGTATAACCTATATATCAATTTAGACAACGTTCAGAAAAAAATCTCTCCGCTACTCCCGCTATACAAAGAAAATGGCACTATGGCGTCTTTCCCTTTTGAGGATTATTCGAATAATATTATCCAAGCGAAACAGGATTATGTATCTACGCTCTATAACGAAGGGATTTTCCTGATGAACGGAAACAAACAGGACTACCGCAAAGCCTATACAACTTTTGACAAGCTCTTGAAGATTTATCCGAATTATAAGGATGTGAAAAAGCGTATGGATGAAGCTCGTTTTAGAGGGACTGATTTTGTTATTGTGATTATTGAGAACAACACCAATCAGATTATACCGAGACAACTCGAAAACGAATTACTGAACTTCAACACCTACGGATTAGATGATTTCTGGACCGAATATCACGCATCAAAAGAGGCTAAACTAAACTATGATTATGAAGTGGTTTTAGAGTTCCGTGAGTTACTAATTTCACCTGAAAGACTTTCTGAAAAACAGTTCCCATTAGAACGAGAAATCACAGAAAAGGCGTACAAAAAAGACAGAAGCGGAAATTACATCTTAGACCAAAGAGGCAATAAAATCCTCGAAGAGTATAGAGTTGTAGTCAAAGGACTATTCACAGAAATTATTCAGAATAAAGCCGTAGCGATCAGTGGTCAGGTACATTATTTTGACTTAAACAGAAATCAGAAAATCAATACTTATCCATTACAAACCGAATTTATTTTCGAAAATATTTTTGGGGAATTCAGAGGTGATGATCGCGTGCTGAATAATGACGAGAGAATGCTTTTGAAGAACAGATTTGTTCCTTTTCCGCCAAACGAGCGAATGCTTTTAGATGCTTCTGGAGAAATCAAATCTCGCTTTGGGGCAATCCTTAAAAGAAATAAGTTTTAAACTAAAAATGCTTCAGATGATCTGAAGCATTTTTTTGTATCACAGAACTTACTCTTCTAAAAACTTTTTTATCAGAAGCGTAGTAGAGCTATCGTGTTTGCTTATTTTTTTAGTGCGAATATCATCTAAAAGGGTTTTGGCGAGTTCTTTTCCTAACTCAACTCCAAACTGGTCAAAACTAAAGATATTCCAAAGAAAACCTTCAACAAAAGTTTTGTGTTCGTATATTGCCAATAATGCACCTAGATTTTCTGGAGTCAGTTTTTTTATGAGCAGCGTGTTGGTTGGTCCGTCACCATAGAATTCTTTGAAAGAACTCTCAAAAGTATCAGTATCGGTCACTTCCCTTCCGTTAAGCAGCGCTTCTGTTTGCGCGAAGCAGTTTGCCATCAGGATGTTGTGGTGTTCTGTATTTCCGTGTAAAGGTTCAATAAATCCGATGAAATCAGCTGGGATAAGTTTTGTTCCTTGGTGTAATAACTGGAAGTAAGCATGTTGTGCATTCGATCCAACGCCACCAAAGATTATATTTCCAGTATGCGTGTTTACGGGATTTTGGTCTCTCCCCGTACTCTTCCCATTGCTCTCCATAGAAAGTTGTTGTAAATACGGCACAAACTTATTCAAATAATCAGAATAGGTCACTACGCAGTGAGATTGTGCTTCAAAGAAATTATTATACCAAACCGATAAAAAAGCTAGTATAACTGGAATATTCTTATCAAAAGGAGTTGTTTTGAAGTGATCGTCTAATCGGTTGGCTCCTTTGAGAAGTTTGTCAAAATTCTCGTAACCTACAGCCAAAGCAATAGAAAGACCCACCGCACTCCATATCGAAAAACGCCCTCCTACCCAATCCCACATCGGGAAAATATTCTGATTGGCGATACCGAATTCTTTTGCTTTATCGATATTAGACGAAACAGCGACAAAGTGTTTTTGAATGTCTTTTTCTGTCGCAACTCCTAAAAACCATTTCTTGATAGTCTCAGCATTGGTCAGGGTTTCTTGGGTTGTAAAGGTTTTTGAAACAACCACAAAAAGTGTTGTTTCAGGATTTAAATCTTTTAGTGTTTCTGCTAATCCATCTCCATCGATATTAGAAATGAAATAAACATTCAAGTTGTTTTTATAAAACTTTAAAGCCTCAACTGCCATCGCTGGTCCTAGGTCTGATCCTCCAATACCGATGTTTATGACATCCGTAAAGGCCTTACCGGTAAAACCAACTTGCTTTCCGTCAATAATTGCTTCAGAAAAAGTTTTTATTTTTTGTTTAACCTCAAAGATTTCAGGAATGACATCTATGCCATCAACTAGTATTTTTTGGTCGCTACTCGCTCTCAATGCAGTATGCAGTACTGCTCTTTGTTCGGTTTGATTTATTTTTTCTCCTGAGAAATACTGTTGTATAGCTTCTGAAAGCCCTAGTTCGTTAGCTAACTCTACGAAGTATCTAAAGGTGTTTAGATCCGTTTTATTCTTGGAATAATCCAACAAAAAATCACCCCACTGAATGTGAAAACGTTCAGCGCGTTGCGGGTCTTTGACAAATAATTCTCGCATCGTTACATAGCAAATTTGATCAAAATGCTCGCGGAGATTATTCCAAGCTACAGTGCCCGTTGGGTTGGTAGTGTTGAGTGCCATTTTATAAATTCAGTTTAGCTTTTGAGATACTGTCTAACTCTTTTTTGGTCGGGTTAATCTGATTGAAGAATCTCTGTTTATATTTCTCTTCTAGAGGTTCAGTGCTCTGAAAGTTTTGTTGTAGCGCATCTACTTGCACGCCATTTTTCCAGAATCGATAACAAACGTGAGGCCCTGTGGCTAATCCTGTGCTCCCTACATAACCGATAACTTCACCTTGGCTTACGCGCTGTCCTTTTTTGACTGCGATTCTCGACATATGAAGGTATTGAGTCGTATAAGTTGCGTTGTGTTTTACTTTGACATAGTTTCCGTTTCCTGAGGTATAGCCCGCTGCTTCTACCACTCCGTTTGCAGTGGATAGAATAGGTGTTCCGTGAGGCGCAGCATAATCTGTTCCTAAGTGTGCTTTCCAGGTTTTCTGAACCGGGTGAAAGCGCTTAGGCGAATATCTCGACGAAATTCGGGTGTATTTTAGTGGAGCTTTCAAGAACATACTCTTGAGTGCCTTGGCTTGTTCGTCAAAATAGTCTTCGCTTGAGCCCAAAGAATCTCTCTTGAACGGGAAAGCGTATATTTTTTTCCCTTTGTGTAAAAAGAACGAGCCCTCAACGCTTTCGATACCTACATAAACCGTGTCATTTACGAATCTTTCGTTGAAAATAATACCAAAAGCATCCTCTTTTTGGATTCTAAAGAAATCGACTGACCAGGCATAAATTTGTGAAAGGTTATGCGTCAAAGCCGGGCTAACACCATTTGCATCAAGGGTCTCTGAGAGTGAGCTTTCTATATTTGCTACTACTACTTTTCTTTTTATAGTAACTGGCTTTTGTTTGTTATAGGCTACGATACCATCTCTAAGGTCAATCACGCTATAATTGATCAAGTCTGATTGATAAACCATTGCTTCGACCTGATGTGGTTGTTGTTTTGATTTGAAGAACGTATAAGGTCTGCCTGCTCTAATATTTTTCAGATTGATAGAATCTCTGATTTTCTCTACTATATTGTGGATTTCTGTAGGACTAAAACCTTGATCCGTCAGGATTTTACCGAAGGTATCTCCTTGTTCGATGGTGTCATGCACAACTAAATAATCTTCGAGATAAAATCCGAAGCTAAGTGTTTTTGGGGCAACAACCTCTGCTAACTTATCTTGGTCAGTGGTGTTGTTATTATCTTTACAAGAAACTAATAAAAGTAGTATAATTAAAAAGGTGTATTGTAGGTACTTCAAAACTATTGATAATTTTGTTTGTTAGACATTCTCTCCCCAATTTCTGAGTTCTTCTTCGCTCCAAAGCTCGGGAAAAAATATTCTTCTTTGGTATTTCGGGTGCATATATTTTTTCCAATCACTTCCTCCGGTTGCTTCTTGCGGTCCTGAAACAGATTCGATGTACTTTTTGGCCGTGTTATAATGCTCAATAACCCAAGTAATGTTTACCGTGTAATCATAGTGTCTCATAGCTTGGATAAGAGATGGATTCTGTTGGTCTACTTCTGGGAGTTGTTTGTATTTTCTCCAAAGATTTGAAGTATTATATTTTTGAATATATTCTAAAAATTGCTTTTTGTATTTTTTCTCAAACTGGTTAAGCAGATATGATTTTTCTCCTGTTTTGTAATCCTTTCCCGCGGCTTGCCAATACAGGTGTTCATAGATATCTTCTAATGAACTATCAGTATCAAACTTAGCTCTATAACGGTTGTCAACAAGATTTATTACATCTGTAGAACAGAATTCGATAAGTCTATATTGTGCACTCTGAAAGCCACTTGCAGGTGTAAGCGTATTTCTGAATTTCATATACTGCTCAGTTGCCATTCCGTCCTTCATAATTACGAAAGAAGTAGTTAGCATATCAAAATATCGGCTAATGCGGCTTAGTTTGTCGGTAAAGATTTCAGTAGTGAGTGCTTGGCTATCGCACACTTGTTGCATTTCCCAGAGTATCATCTTAAAAAGCAACTCATTGACTTGATGATACATCACAAAGACCATCTCGTCGGGCAGGGTTGTGCGTTGCGTCTGAAGGCTTAGCAAAGCATCTGTTTGTATATAATCCCAGTAGGTAATGGGTTTTGCCCATATCAAGCCTTCTAGGTGTGTGTTGGTATTTTGTCCTATTGCGCTAAACTTTTCGTTGAGTGCTTCGAGTTGTCTTAGTGTTTCTGAGGAAGTCTGCATCTTATGTATTATTTTTTAATCAGCGGAAATTGCAATCCTTTATATTCATCCAAGTCAGCATTAATAGAACCTACTGCCAAGCTTGCTCTAATTTTTAGCGGCACTTTATTTCTATCAGCTGAAACCCAAATCGTAAGGCTCTCTTGGTCTTTAAAGACTCTTCCTTCCATTACCATTGGTCTGAATATTAGGGTTGGTATAGTTCCGAATTTAGTTTTTAAATTTTCTTTACCTATGTATTTCAACCTAAACGGAATAATTTCGTCATCAAAAAACATATTGATATCGATGACTTCATTTTCTTTTAAGTTATCAATTCCTTTGTAGTTTCTGAGGTAATAAAAAGAAGATACTACGTCTTGTATCCCTTCAGGCACATTTACAGTAACATCTTTTTTACTTTCTAGATCTCTCAATAAAACTTTATTGGTGTAGTGGTTGAAGTAAGCTCTTTGATTTTTTTTATAACTGCCTTCAGAGATATTTCTGACAGTCATATAAGGTTTTACGGTTTCTTTGTCAAAGTAACTTTGGTAGTGATCCTCAACTTTGAAAAACAACTTTGACAGCCCTGTATTTGCTCCATATCCTTTGGCATGAAACACAGACTTTTTGTTGTAGGTAGCTTCGGTTAGCTCTAGAGTAGCATAACCAGCACTCAAGAAGCCGCTGTAATTTATCTTAAACTTAAAATATTCTCCTACATCAAAAGGCAGGTCTTTTTTGGGTTGTAGATCTATACCGACAAAAGAAGATAAGAAAAAAGCCAATACGGGTAATATAAATAGTCTCTTCATTGTAAACTCATTTTTTCGTAGAGATAA
>CAZRCB010000049.1:0-13860 GCA_964598455.1 uncultured Flavobacterium sp. | reverse complement strand
ACCAAGTACTAAACAAAGATATGATAGAATTAGAAATAGTTCCCTATTTACGACAAACAAAAAGAGGGTTTAAGCCTCAAGCCCCTCTTTGCGAAATTGTCAATGCCATATTGTATAAACTAAAAACAGGAGTCCAATGGGAATATTTTGACCCATTACTTTATAAGGAGCGATATAAAATTGAAAGAACAAATGCCTGGATGGATAGTTTCAGAACACTATTAAACAGGTTTGAAACAACAGTAACAAGCTGGAAAGGGTTTAATTTCCTAGCTTTTATTGTAATTGGGCTAAAAGAAATTTTATAAACTTAAAAAGTCAAGATGACTTCAATATAAATATACCGTTTTTTTCAAACCACACTCTTTAAATAAAAATTATCTTTGTAAACTAAAACGAAAGATGATATGACTAAAATTTCTGGAGTTATCATTACTTTTAATGAAGAGAAATCTATTGAAAACTGTTTGAAATCTTTAGTGGGAGTTGTTGACGAAATAGTTGTTATCGACTCTTTCTCGACCGATAGGACTAAAGAGATTTGCAAAGCATATAACGTAGGAGTTATCCAACAGAAGTTTTTAGGATTTACAGACCAAAAAAACTTTGCGATGTCTAAGGCAAAGTATGACTATGTGCTTTCGTTAGATGCTGACGAGGCTTTGTCTAAGCAGCTCAGCGATGAAATTCTTAAAGCAAAAAACAACTTGGAATTTGATGGTTATTCTTTCAATCGGTTAAATAATTATTGCGGAACTTGGATCAAACATTCAGGTTGGTATCCTGACAATAAAATCAGGCTTTTTAATCGCAAGAAAGCACACTGGGTCGGAGAAAATAATTTGCACGAAATAGTTATACTTGATGACCCTAAAAAACATAAGCACCTTAAAGGCGATCTACTACATTGGTCTTATAATTCTTATGGAGAACATTGTGTGAAAATTAATAAATACACTGATATTGCAGCAACAGCCATTGCTAATCGCAAAAAAAAGAGTTCAGTTTTTGTCATAAAAGCAATCGTAAATCCATTTTGGAAATTCATAAAAAATTATTTTATAAAATTGGGATTCTTAGACGGATTTCAAGGATTTGTAATTTGCATTTTTACTGCTTATGAAACATTCCTTAAATACGCCAAAGTAATTCAACTACAACAGAGAAAAATAAACAAATGATTATGAAAAACAAATTAAAAGTAGAAGTTTGGAGTGATATCGTATGTCCGTTTTGTTATATCGGGAAGAGAAATTACGAAAGTGCACTAGCAGAATTTGAACATAAAGACAAAGTGGAATTGGAGTTTAAAAGCTTCCAATTAGATCCTAATTTTATTCAAGACAGTGCACAAAAGCACGATTACCGTCAAGGACTAGCTCAGAAATACGGTCGTTCGTTAGAAGAAATCAATGCAATGATTGAGCAGATGACCTCCTCGGCAAAAGCTGTCGGGCTAGACTTTGACCTTGACAACGCTGTTCAATTCAATACTTTTGATGCACACCGCATACTTCACTTAGCCAAAGAAAAAGGGGTGGGAAACCAATTAAAAGAAGCTCTATTAGCCGCCTATTTTATAGAATCAAAAGACCTTGGCAACAGAGAAGTATTGAAAGCAGAAGCGCTAAAAGTAGGACTAAGTACTACAGATTTTGACAATGCCCTTACAGATGACTCTTATGCCTATATGGTCAAGCAAGATATTCAAGAAGCAGGCAATCTTCAGATCTCTGGGGTCCCTTTTTATGTATTTGACAGAAAATATGGCGTTTCGGGAGCACAACCACCAGCGGTATTCTTAGACACACTGAGAAAAACTTATGCAGAATGGACAGGAAAACCCAACATCACTTTAGAGAATACAAGCGAAGGTATGTCTTGTGACACAGATGGGAATTGCGACTAATTTGCAGTGAACATTCCCTTAAAAAAAAGCGTTGTCTAGTGTAGACAACGCTTTTTTTATGATTATAAACTCGTAGATTATTTCATCCTTTCGTACTTACAGCAGTGGTGCAATTCTTCATAAGTTTTATCATCCGCCTTTACCTTATCTGTGTCATGTCCTGCCTTAGCGATAGCCATACTCACCTCTTCTGCAGAAGTTTTTCTCTGGTCAATAGTCACGTGAATATCCTGACAGTCCGCATGCCACTCCGCTTTTTTCACTCCTTTGACTGAAAAAGCAGCTTTCTCGATGCGCTTTTTACACATCTCGCAATTACCGTTTACCGGAATGACAACTTCGACACTTTTTTTCTTGGCTTGTTTTTCTTGTGCTTGCACAGTGATTCCAGCAAATACAAAGGCAATAATTAAAAATAACTGTTTCATGATTTTTATATTTTTTTGGGTTATAATTTGATTTTAGTCGAGCATATAATCTGAGTAATCCTCATTTACTTTTCTTTTGATTTTGAAACGCAGTCCTGCATAATACATCGAACCAAAAACTGGTCCGTAGATCATTGAACTATCAAAATAAGCGCCAAACGGATTGTCAGCACCAATGACTGCATCTTTTTGTTTGTAGTTAGTCAAGTTTTCTCCACCTACATACACCTCAAAAACAGGCGAGAAACTATGGGTGATTTGAGCGTTCATCAAAGTCAATACGGGCGAGAATTCTCTTGTTTGGTATTGAATTGGATTACTTGCTGTATAAGGCAGTTTCTGTTCGCCTAATATATTAGCTGTCCAATCAAACTTCCATTGTTTTCCTTTGTCAGTCACGTGTGTTTCGTAGCCTATATTGGCAAAGAATCGGTGTTTGGCTTGTAGGGGTTTTATGTCTCTTCCTCCTCTATAATCCGTTTGAATGTCATAGAATTTATAAGCTGTTCTGATGTTCAGATGATGTGAGAGCGCAAGGTTAAATTCCAACTGAAAACTATTTGCAAAAGAAGCGCCATCGAGGTTATAGAAAGCAACTTCCTGTGGTGAATCATACAAATCTACTACCACTTGGTTTTGGAAATCTGTTCTATAGAAATCAGCAATAATCTCTGCTTTCTTACCGAATATTCTAAAGTCTTGCATAAGACTCGCTCCATAGTTCCAAGCTACTTCAGGATCTAGCCCATAAATTTTTCCGTTGGTGCTTCGTATGTTGAACTCACGTGAAGAAGCAAATAAATGTTGGTTTTCAGCATACACATTAGCTGTTCTGACTCCTCTACCTACGGAGGCTTTAAATGTACCACCTTCCCAAGGCGTATAACGCGTATGAATTCTAGGTGTTATGAATGTACCGATGCGGTTGTGGTTATCTACTCTGACTCCAGCAACGAGGCTAAAGTCATCCATATTGTCATAAGTATATTCAAAAAATGCCCCGACAGAAGTGTCTGTTCTGCCCACATCCTCTTTTGAAAAACCGTCAACATTGCTAATCATTTCGTCATATCCGTCATAAGTAAAGTTGACTCCTGTAGAGAATTTATTCAACGTATTTGACAAAATTGAATTGTACAATAAATTAGAATAAAAGCTCTTTTGGTGGATATTGTATTCTCTTAGGCCAAAGTATGAATCTTGTTTATGCGAGCTGAACGAGTTCTGAAAACCAAAGCTCTTCCAAGATTCATCTGGAAAAACATATCCAAGCTTACTTGAGGCATCAAACTTTTCTGTGAGCAATTCTGACCCCCAATAATTCGCAGTGAGTTTATCGCGGTTCTTGTCAAAATCAACACTTCCGGCTTGTTTGTCGTCTTTCATATAACGCAAATTTAGGAAGCCCACCCAACCTTTTTCAGCATCAAAATACTGCCATCTGTTGAGGATGTTCACTTGTTTCCCGAGCGGATTATCTAAGAATCCATCGTTGTTCATATCATTTTTTGAATCGCGCATATTTCCGTGTAAGAACAAGGAAGTTGCCCATTTATCAGACACTTGTTGGTTGAGATGCGTGTTTAACTCAAAACGAGAATCAGAGGAAGCATACGCATTCACAAAAAGTGGCAAATCATCTATAGGCTTAATAAGCTCATAATTGATCTGACCTGAAATACTCTCATAACCATTAATAACGCTTCCTGCTCCTTTGGTGATTTGGATACTCTCGACCCAAGTTCCGGGGATAAACGAAAGTCCGTATGCTTGTGCGGCACCTCTGACGGCGGGAATATTCTCTTCAGTCATCATAATATAAGGACTGTTTAGACCAAGCATTTTGATTTGTTTGTTACCCGTCACGGCATCAGAGAAATTCACATCAATTGACGGATTGGTTTCAAAGCTCTCAGAGAGGTTACAACAAGCGGCTTTTAGAAGCTCGCTACTTGAGATATTCGTAATATTAGCCGCAGCAAATTTGAGTCTTGATAGGGCTTCTCTTTTTCTTTCGATAACAACGGTCTCTACCATATTATCTGGAAATAGTACAGCAGAAACTTCGGTTTTTGGGTCAACAACAACTATCTCTGTAGTCAATCCGATGAAGGAGATAACTAGATTTTTTCCTTCTATTAAATTGAGTTCAAATTTTCCGTTGCTATTGGTTTGAGTGCCTTCTGTAGTGCCCTCCCATACGACTGAAGCCCCGATTAGTGGAATGTTTTTATTGTCAGCGGTGTTTTGATAAACAATACCTCTGATTTTTTGTTGGGCATAACTAGTTGATCCGATAAGGATTAATAGTAAAAATAAATATTTTTTCATTTCTAAAACTTAATTAATTGATATAGTAATACTGCTCAAAAGCTTTTGAGCCGAGCAGGAAATCTAAAGGATATCAATAATTAAGCGTAATAAATCAAACTACAATAGAGCTTGTAAAGAGGTGGAGCATTTGATTGAAAACAGTATACAAACTGATCTTGTCCAAAGTCTTCAGAAGTAGTGAAGAAAACAACCGAATAGTCATTCTCAGTGAGTACGAAGGCATCGTAGCTGAATGAAAATGATTTTACATTAAGTAAGTCTGGATTGTCTTGGGTGATGGTGTGGTCTTTACAACAATCTGAATGATCATCAGTACTTTCACCACAGCATATTTGTGTTTTATGGCAATTCTCCTCAAGTTCGACGTGCTTGTGGATATTAGTCTGATCGCAGGAATCTTCGATTACCTTAGCGTAAATAACCGTAGAGGCAATTTGTTCGTCTCCGCAGAAATGCACGTTCAAAGCTAGTCCGACATTCGAAAACATCAGGATAAACGCAAACATCAACGCAGTAAGAGACTTAGGTAAACGCATTTATTGGTTTAGATAAAAAAACATTAGCAAATATAACGAATATTCTTTATAAGAAAACACTTTTAACGAAAACATAGGACTGTCGAATTAGTTACCACAAAAAAACCTAACAGACAACCTGTTAGGTTTTTGTATAAAGAATCTTGTATAGATAACAAATTACTTTGCTGGAGCTGTTTCTTTCACCTCTAGAGTTTCCTCTTTCGATTGTTTTTTCTTGTATTTTTCGTTCAGTAATTTAGCAACTTCAGAAGTGATATCTTGTCCTTCTTTAGCATACAATACAGTACTTGCTCGCTCTGAAGTCGATAAGATATAGTCATAGTTTTTCTCTTTACCATACTCGGTTATGAAAGCTCTAACTTGTACTACAAGACTGTCCATTTCTGCGCCACTCTCGTTTTGTAGTTTTTGCATCATTGCTTGTTGTGTATAGGCTAAACGCTGCTCTCTTTCTTGTAGTGCAGCTCCGGTTTGTTGTGCCCATTGTTGTCCTTTTGCTTGTGCATTTTTCTCAAAATAAGCAATATCGGCTTTAAATTTACTCAATTCTGCATCGAGTTCTTTATCCATTTGTTCAGATTTTGCTTTGTATTTTGCTTCAATATCTTTTGATTCTTCGTATTCATTCAGAAGTTTAGAAGAGTCGATATAAACTATGCTCAAAGAATTGTTCTGTTGCGAATTTTGCTCTTGTTGTTGACAAGAAATCAGGAATAGACCGAAGGTTGCGGCTAAGATTATTTTTTTCATGAAATGTGTGATAAATTAATATTTTGCAAAAGTAATATAAAATTAGATATCGTTCAGCATTTTCGATATTTCGTCTAGCTTTGGTGTTAGTATAATTTCGATTCTACGATTCTTAGACTTCCCTTCAGTTGTTTCGTTGCTAGATATAGGAGCATATTCACTCCGTCCTGCAGCAGTCAAGTTCAACGGATTAATATTTTGATTTTCTTTTAAGATTCTCACAATAGAAGTGGCTCTTTTGGTCGATAAATCCCAGTTGTCTTGTAGTTGCCCTTGTCCGTTGTAAGGTACATTATCGGTGTGCCCCTCTATCAATACTGATATTTCAGGGTTATCTGCCAGTACTTTCCCCACTTCAACCACAGCCGATTTTCCTTCTGCGCCAACAACCCAACTTCCTGAGGCAAAAAGCAACTTGTTTTCCATAGAAACATATACTTTTCCGTCTCTTTGTTCAACTGTTAGTCCTTTGCCTTCAAAACTATAAAGCGCTTTTGATAGCTTATCTCTCAGTGCTTTCAGATTATTTTCGTTAGCTGCAATTAGGTTCTCTAGTTCTGTAATTCTTTCAGAGCGTTTTTGTAGGTCATTTTTCAGTTTCTCTAATCTGTCTTGTTCTGCCTGAAGTGCATTTTCTTTGGCTCCTAATTGTGCTAATAACTCTCTGTTTTTCTCAGAATTAGCTCGGATGGATTCGCCGCTAGATTTCTCAAGTGCATCATAAGCTGCTTGCAAGTTTTTCAGATTATTCTTAGCGGAATTACAATCAGACTGTAAGGCTGCATAGTCTGCTCTGAGTTTGTCAAGTGTTGTTTGTAGTGCGTTTTTATCCAACTCCAACTGGTTTTTCTGCAATGACAACTCCGTATTTTCCTGATCAACGAGCGCTTTTTCGCCTTTCAGATCATCATATTTTTTTTCTAAATCATTGTATATTTTCTTAGAAACACAAGAAGAGAGCAGTACTGCTGAAAGCCCTAATAATAAACTTTTTCTGACCATAATTGCTTCGTTTTATCGTATTGGTAAAATTATTTATAAACAAAAAACCCTGCCTTTTAACCCGGCATAAGATTATATTAAAAAGCAAAGTTAACTATAAACATAGCTGTTTTATATGCACTAACTCTTATTTTCAGTTTTATTTTAAATTAAATGCAGCTTTTACCTTATCCACATAATCTAGCTTCTCCCAAGTAAATAACTCTACATCCATAGTCACCGACTTCCCGGATGGAGTAGTGAATGTTTTGGTTACGGTTTCAGGCTCACGTCCCATATGTCCGTAGGCCGCAGTTTCTGAATAAATCGGATTTCTGAGTTTTAATCTTTGTTCGATAAAGTATGGGCGCATATCAAATAGTTCTGAGATTTTATTGGCAATCTCTGCGTCTGACAAGTCCTTTATATTACACTTACCGTATGTATCTACAAAAATCCCCATAGGTTCTGCTACTCCAATAGCATACGAAACCTGAACTAGAATCTCATCTGCAACTCCTGCAGCTACTAAGTTTTTAGCGATATGACGCGTTGCATAAGCTGCACTCCTATCTACCTTACTAGGGTCTTTTCCCGAAAAAGCTCCACCTCCGTGCGCTCCTTTTCCTCCATAAGTATCCACAATAATTTTTCTTCCGGTAAGTCCTGTATCTCCGTGTGGTCCACCAATGACAAACTTTCCGGTCGGATTAATGTGGTATTTTATCTTATCGGTAAAAAGATGTTTATACGCTGGATATTTCTGAATCATTCTGGGAATCAAAATCTCGATGAGGTCTTTCTTGATTTTAGCAAGCATCGTTTGCTCATCGGCAAAGTCATCGTGTTGCGTTGAAATTACAATAGTATCGATGCCCAACGGAATATTTCCTTCGTCATACATCATCGTAACCTGAGATTTCGCATCGGGTCTTAAGTAAGTAATCTCTGTATTCTCTCTTCTGATTTCGGCTAATTCCTGCAAAAGTTTGTGCGAAATATCTAGTGCCAAAGGCATATAGTTTGGCGTTTCGTTAGTTGCATACCCAAACATCATTCCTTGGTCTCCTGCGCCTTGATCTTCTGGATTTGCACGCTCTACACCTTGGTTGATATCCTGAGATTGCTCGTGAATAGCCGATAAAACGCCACACGAATTCGCATCAAACATATACTCGCTTTTAGTATAGCCTATCTTTCTGATCACCTCTCGTGCAATTTGCTGCACATCGAGATAGACTTCTGATTTGACTTCACCAGCCAAAACAACCTGACCAGTGGTTACGAGTGTTTCGCAAGCCACCTTGGCGTTAGGGTCAAAAGCCAAGAAGTTGTCTATAAGCGCATCTGAAATTTGGTCTGCAATTTTATCCGGGTGTCCTTCACTAACCGACTCGGATGTAAATAAATAAGCCATAAAAATATATTTTTTAAGACTTCTCGAAGAAAACAATATAAAAAAGCTGAAAAAGGAGTATGAATTACTGCTTTAGCATTTTTTTTATAGAGGTTGCAATCAGTCAAATTCTTCCTCTCGAAGTAAATTACGCTGCAAATTTAGGAACCTTTTTCTGATTTAGACTAGTATTTATAGACAATAAACTTATATTTAACAAAAATTAAACTTTGTTTAAAGTACTTTTGTTGAAACCCTAATGCTTTGAAGATGCGTGTTTTTGTAGTTGTAGTATGCTTATTATTATCTCAAGGAATACTTGCTCAGAATGATATCTTGGCAAAAGAGTATTTTGAAAAAGGACAATTTGAAAAAGCAGTTGTCGCGTATGAAGAGCTGCTTACTCAAAACCCTAACAACTCTATTTACTTTGCCAATCTCATCACTTCTTATCAGGAGCTAAAGCAGTTTGACAAAGCAGAAAAGAGCATTATAGCGCGCCAGAAAAAGACCAACCAGCCCAATTTATATGTTGATTTAGGTTATAACTATCAACTACAAAAAAACTCGATTAAGGCAGAAGAATACTACAAAAAAGCCATCGAAACTTTAGATGAGAACATCCATTTTGCCAGTAGCGTTGCCTATGCTTTTGAACAGAAAAACTTACTCGAAAAGGCATTAGAAGCCTATGATGTCGCCACTAAAAGAGATGAACGATTCAATTTTGACTTTCAGAAAGCCCGCATTTATGGACAACTTGGCAATATGGAGCTCATGATTGAATATTTCTTAGATTATTCCTATAAAAACCAAGGCGTGACACTATCTGTTCAGAATCAGTTTACGCGGTTTATGGACGAAGACGCATCCGAAAATTTCACTCCGCTTCTCAGAAAAGCCTTGCTCGTAAGAGTCCAAAAAACACAAGACATTTATTGGAATGAATATTTGAGTTGGTTTTTTATCCAACAAAAACAATACGACAGGGCCTTTGTGCAAGAAAAAGCAATTTACAAACGAAATCCGGAATCGCTCGGGAGTATTATAAATCTAATAAAACTGACTTCTGAAGAACAAGAATACAGCATAGCTAAAGAAATAATCGCTTTTGTTTTGGAGCATGCGCCAGATGCAGAAACCCGTATTTTTGCTAGTACCCTGCAAATGGAAATCAGCGTTAATACAGCCACAACAAAGGAATACCCTGCTATCAAACAACAATTCGACAAGATTTTAGCTGAATTTGGCACCAACTCACAAAGCCTTAACCTACAGGTATTATACGCTCGCTTCACCGGATTTAACTTAGACAAACCAAAAGAAGCTCAGCAAATGCTAAACAAGCTGCTTGAATACAACCTGAATAATTTTGCTAAAGCCTCTATCAAAATGGAATTGGCAGATATGTTCTTGTATGAAGAGAAATTCAACCAGGCGCTTATCTATTATTCACAGATTGAAAGCGACCTAAAAAATCACGAGATAGGACATTTGGCAAATCTAAAAATCGCTAAAACAAGTTATTATAAAGGAGATTTTCCTTGGGCTATCAAACAGGTCAGCGTATTAAAAACCTCGTTCTCGCAACTCATAGCCAATGACGCGCTAGAATTATACCTACTCATCAAAGATAACAGTCAGAGCGACTCGACCTTTACGGCACTAAAGAAATTCTCAAAAGCGGATTTTCTGGTGTATAAAAAGAAAAATCAAGAGGCTATAAAACAATTCAAAGAAATCCTAACCCAACATAAAGGCGAAGAAATCGAAGCGGTAACGCTGTTGCGCATAGGAGAATTATTAGAAAAAGAACAGAATTATACTGAAGCTTTGCAGTATTACCAACACATCATCAAGCATTTCTCTGATGGAATTTATATGGATGAAGCGCTGTTTTTCTCGGCTGAAATTTATAACAATCACTTGAACAATCCAGAACTTGCTAAGGAATTATACGAGCGAATCATCTTCGAGCATCAAGACAGCATTTATTTTGTTGAAGCCCGAAAAGAATATCGTATTCTCAGAGGAGATAGCGTTTGACCTTTTAAGCAAATCTATTTTTTATACAAAAACTTGATTTAGAGAACCTTAAATTTTGTTAAACCTACATTAAAAAAAGGCACTCTAGACTTCTACTTCGTAACTTTGTCTTCCTGAAAAAAAACAATGACTACTCTTATTTTCCGATTGTGCCACAGGATTTTTAAGCAATCATCTTTATTGATTATTTTTTTTCTATTGGTCTCTTTTGTTTCCAAAGCGCAATATATTGTCGTTGATGATAGTTACACAGCACAACAATTAGTCGAAGATATTTTTATTGGAGCTGAAAACAGTAGTTGCATTCAGGTTTCTAACGTAGATGTCAGCGGCTATAGCTTTGCTGGCGGCAACCTTAGTTTTGGCTATTTCAATAACAACAACAGCAACTTCGATATAAGCGAAGGCGTATTACTTACGACTGGAAGAGCTGTTTCTGCTATAGGTCCGAATGATTCAATCTTGAGTGATGGTCCTAATTCTTGGTATGGAGATCAAGACCTAGAGCAAGCCATTAATATGAGCAATACCTATAATGCTACTGTTCTTGAGTTTGACTTTGTAGCCAATACAAATCAAATTAGTTTTGAATATATTTTCTCTTCTGAACAGTATTTAACCAGCATTAACTCACCCAATCAATGTAATTACACCGATGGTTTTGCTTTTCTTATCAAAAGAGTAAATACCAACGAAGCCTATACAAATCTAGCTGTTGTGCCTAATACGAATATTCCTGTAACCGTAAATACTGTTAGAGGAGTAGGCGTTTGTCCGAGTGCCAATGAACAGTATTTTGGGAGTTTCAACGCACAAGAACATCCTACAAACTACAACGGGCAAACCAAAGTTCTCACCGCACAAACAGAAATTATCCCAGGAGAGACTTATCACATCAAACTTGTCATCGCTGACCAAGGAAATAATCTTTATGACTCTGCCGTATTCCTAAAAGGCGGTAGTTTTGGTAATGCCAAAAAGAATTTAGGAGATGATAGGCTCATCGCTACAGACAATCCGTTGTGTGAAGGCGAAACGCTACTAGTAGATGCTACCACACCAAACGCCAATACATATCAGTGGTTTAGAAACGGAGAAGTTATAGTAGGCGCAACAAATCCTACCTACGAAATATCAACTCCAGGAATCTATAGCATTAGTATAGAATTTGCCGAAGGTAGCTGTGAAATATCAGGGGAAATTGAAGTTGAATATACTACAAATCCTATTGTAAATGACATTACACTTGTGCAGTGTAGTAACGAAAATGGCAATTTTACATTTAACCTGACTCTTTCTACCTATCAGATGGATACGGAAAATCAGAATTTATCCTATACTTTTTTTGAAGAATATACCGATGCACTAAACAATCAGAATCAGATTATAAATCCTGAAAATTATCTGAGTCTAACTATTGGGCAAATTGTTTTTGCACGAGCCACAAATCAATTTGGTTGTAGTTCAATTGCAGAAATTATCTTGACAACATCTGACAATTCGCTACAAAATCCATCTGATTTAGAACGTTGTGAAGACCGTGACGGCTTTGCTTTTTTTGACCTAACCGAAAATCAATCCGAGATAAATCAAGTCATCCCACAAAATATGACTTTTGAATATTTTGACAGCCTCGAAAGGGCTCTTACCAGTAATAATCCGATTGTTGATTTGACCTCTTACGAAGCTAGTAATAATACAATCATCTACGTCAAAATCCTAGATAACGGAAACTGTTACGGAATTATCTGGTTTGAACTTTTTGTTCGTTCGTTTGCTATAGATGTCACTCCTGAAAACCGACAAATTTGTCAAGGCAACTTACTGACGCTTTCTGCACCAAGTGGTTATTACGATTACAGTTGGTCTAGCGGAGAATCTACACAAGACATACAAATTACTGAAGACGGAAGTTATAGCGTGACTTTCTTTAATGAATTTGGCTGTCAAGCAAGTAAAACATTTGTCGTTCAGGCTTCATCAAAAGCGACTATTACTTCTGTTGATGTAAATGATTTAAATTCAGGCACCAATAGTATTTTTATCAATGTCACGGGGCTCGGCACTTATCAATATTCCTTAGACGGAATCAACTATCAAGACAGTAATTATTTTACGAACATCCCTGCTGGAGAACAGCTGATTTTCGTGAAAGACAGCTATTGCGGTATAGTAACACAAACTATTTTGGTTTTGGGTTACCCGAAATTCTTTACGCCAAACGGCGATGGTTTTAATGATTATTGGAGGATTTCGCAACTCTCACAAATACATCCTGAGGCTCAAGTAGAGGTTTTTGACCGTTACGGAAAATTTCTTTATCAATTTACTGCGCAAGAAACCGGTTGGGACGGTACATTTAATTCCGAGAAATTGCCTTCCTCTGATTATTGGTTTGTATTGAGGTTATCTAACAGAACCATACGAGGACACTTCTCCCTTTTGAGATAAAAGCAGCATTTATACCCAAAGTACTTTTTTATGGATTGGTTTATTTTTAATAATTTAGCAGAATACAAAACTGTTCTATTTTATTAGACTAATTTAGTGGTTTCATTTATACGGCTGGTTCTATTTCAACTGTAAAAATCCTAGAAAAATCCTTGTTGTTATGAATATCTAAGATTATTTGATTGAAAAAACAAGAACGATTGAATAGGGACAACAAACTGCGATATGGAAAAGAAAAACGAAATAAAATTATTTGAAGAAAAGAAAGTCCGTACACTTTGGGACGAACAGCAGGAAAAATGGTACATTTCGGTTATTGATGTGATTGAAGCTTTAACCGATAGTATTGACCCACAAGCCTATTGGAGAAAACTAAAACAAAGGCTTAAAGAGGAAGGAAATGAAACCGTGACAAATCTTCACGGTTTGAAAATGCAAGCCAAAGACGGAAAAATGCGAATGACCGATGTAGCTGATACAGAACAGATTTTCCGTTTGATACAATCTATTCCTTCACCAAAGGCAGAGCCTTTTAAGTTGTGGTTGGCGCAGTTGGCTTCGGAACGTTTGGACGAAATGCAAGACCCCGAAATTACCATTGACAGGGCTTTAGAGCAATATTTAAAGTTAGGATATTCCGAAAACTGGATAAACCAACGTCTGAAAAGTATCGAAATCCGTAAGGAATTGACAGACGAATGGAAAAAACGGGGTATGAAAGAAGGAATGCAATTTGCTACTTTAACGGACATTATTACCAAAGCGTGGAGTGGCAAAACAACCAAAGAATACAAAGTTCTCAAAGGATTGAAAAAAGAAAATCTTCGGGATAATATGACCAATACCGAACTGATTTTGAATATGTTGGCAGAGGCATCAACCAAAGACATTTCACAGGCAACAAACCCCGAAACCTTTGAAGATAATGCAAAAGTCGCTTTTCAGGGAGGAAACGTAGCTAAAGTAGCACGATTGGAATTAGAACAAAAAACAGGTAAAAAAGTAGTTACTTCTTTGAATGCAAAA
>CAZRCB010000048.1:9407-13887 GCA_964598455.1 uncultured Flavobacterium sp. | reverse complement strand
CTGCTGTTGCCTCTCACGGACATACCGTTTTGCACCAACCTCATAACAACCTCACTTTACAAATAGGCAACTTACCGAAAATAGCTCAAATTATAGGTCAGAAAGTGGTGTGTGATTTCAGAGTTCAAGATGTGAAGTTCAAAGGTCAAGGTGCGCCACTAGTGCCTATCGGAGATCGATTGCTCTTTTCTGAATATGATTATTGCTTGAATTTAGGTGGATTTTCGAATATATCCTTTGAAGAAAACGGAAAAAGAATCGCTTATGATATTTCTCCTGTAAATACAGTTTTGAATTTTTATGCCCTGAAACTAGGTTTTGATTATGACGATAAAGGGCAAATTTCAGAAAGCGGCAGTTATGACAAAGCGCTTTTTGACAAGCTAAACAGTCTGAGTTTTTATGAGCAGAAACACCCAAAGTCATTGGGTTATGAATTTGTAAAAACGAATATCCTCCCAACGACAGAAAACTACGCCGCCGAAACTGTACTCCGAACCTTCACTGAGCATATAGCCTATCAAATTAGCCAGAATATTACTAAAAACCACTCTAAGCTACTCATAACTGGCGGAGGCGCTTATAACGAGTTTCTGATCAAAAGAATCAAACATTATTTGCCGAAAACGGAGATAATAATCCCGAGTTCTGAACTCATCGAATACAAAGAAGCTTTGATTTTTGGGTTGCTTGGCTACTTGCGATTAAAAAACCGAATAAACGTACTATCAAGTGTCACCGGAGCAACACAAGACCATTGTTCAGGAGTTATTTACGAATAAAAACTTATTCTAAGCTCAATCTTTCTTGTTCGATTTTTTCAGCCAAACGCTTTTCGATGATCGGTGTAATCAATGTTTTTCGTGGATGTTGTTTCACGAATGGATAGAGTTCCAAATCCTGTTTCATCCTGTCATCTTTGTTGGGATACTTATTAGTACCTAGCAAAACTTCTTTTTCTTGGTCAAAAAGTTGTTGTTCTTTATCGGCACTCTCAGTGATTTTTCTCTGGATAGTCCCCTGGATAAGTTGGGTGATTAAACCTCCGTTTTTCTCGATGTCTTTGAATAATTCGAGGGCTTTCTCTGCCAATTGCTCAGTTAGCGTTTCGATATAATAAGCGCCATCAGCAGGATTATCTACTTTATCAAAATAACTTTCATGTTTGAGAACTAACAATTGATTTCTAGCAATTCTATCGCCAAACTCATTTTCTTTATGGAATATGAGGTCAAAAGCCAAGTTAGAAATAGCATTTGCACCACCCAAAACGGCACTCATACACTCGGTTGTGGTACGGAGCATATTCACGTTATAGTCATAAATAGTTTTGTTGCGTTTGGTAGGTTGCGCTATGATGTTTAAATCAAGATTGTAGTCGAATTCTTTTGACAAAATCTGAGTCAGCATTCGCAAAGCACGAAGTTTAGCTATTTCAAAGAAGTAATTAGAACCCACGCTCACCTCAATGGTAATTTGAGTTTTGAGTTTTGATATTCTATTGAAGTATTCATTGAGATGCGCTAGCGTATAAGCAAGTTGTTGTACGATAGTAGCTCCTGCATTTTGGTATAAACCTAAATTAACACTCAAAAACGGAAGATCACTCGTAGCGTTTATAGTATTTAGTATCGAAAAATCAGCATTTAAGCTATCAAACCAGTTGCCGTCTTTACCCAATTGGTGAATAGGGTCAAGGAGCAATGAAATTTTATATCCGTTATTCTTTGCAAATTGATTTACCGCTTTGGTAAAATCTTCGGATAAGAAAAGCGGTTTAAGGTAATAGTATATTTCTTTCGGGAGTTCAGCAAACAAGAGATTTAAATCAGTTTCTTGTTTTTCGATGATAAAATATATGCTTTCTGCTCCTCTATTGAGTGTGTCTTTCGCTCTAGCGTTTGACTTCTGAATATCAAAGACATAAATGGTTTGTAACACTTGAAATTCAGAGGCTTTTATATCGACTGAAATAGTGTTTTCAAATTCATCGTTATGATAAAAAGGTTTTACTTTGATACCTTCCGGGGATTCCCAAACAAGGGTTTGGTTATAATCAGCCCCTTTGAGTTCAGCCTGAATTTTTTGCTTCCATTGTTTAGAAGATACAGCGTCAAATTCTTGGAATAGTTTTGTTTTCATTATTTGATAGTATCGTTTTCGTATTCAATGATATAAACGTCTTCATTAGGTTTGTGCATATAATATTTCTCTCTAGCGTAATGCTCAATTTTGTCAATATTATTAAGTGCTTTGATCTGTTTTTGGTCGTTATTTATCTCGTCTTGATAATATTTTTTATTAGATTCTAGGGTTTTGATTTCTTTGTTCAGCACTCTGTGTTGCAAATAAGAGGCATCATCTAAAAACAAGATCCAAATTCCAAAAAACAGTGAAATCGCAAAATATCGATTTCCAAAAAACCTCAGGATCGGATACTTTTTTACGCTATTTTTAAATGGATTTATCATTTTTATACCAAAGCTTTAAAATTCAAAGATACAGAAAAAACAACTACTATACTATGTGCTAGTAGAAGCGGCACTAAAGCAATTATTTTCTGCTCATGTAGGCAATAAGGTCAATCAATCTAGAAGAATAACCGATTTCGTTGTCATACCAACCCACCACTTTCACCATATCGTCAATAACCGAGGTTAGCTCGGCATCAAACAAACACGAAAGCTTATTTCCGATAATGTCCACAGAAACTATTGGGTCTTCGGTATATCCTAGAATTCCTTCGAGTTCATTTTCAGAGGCAATCTTAAAAGCTTTGTTGATTTGCTCAATCGATACTTTTCGCCTAACGTGACACGTCATATCCGTAAGAGAACCGTTAGAGACAGGCACTCTGATTCCGCAACCTCCAATTTTATTCTCTAAACGAGGAAAAATCTTTGTCAAAGCTTTTGCAGCTCCAGTTGTAGTCGGTACGATAGATTGTGCAGCTCCTCTAGCTCTGCGCAAATCTTTGTGTGGCACATCGTGTAGGCTTTGGTCTGTGGTATAGGAATGGACAGTCGTGATATAAGCTTGTTCTATACCACACAACTCATCGAGAACTCTAAGCATCGGTGCTGCGTTATTAGTAGTACAACTGGCATTCGATACTATTTTCTCGGTACCGTCTAAGATGTCGTGATTGACGCCTAGAACAACCGTTTTGATTTTGTCATCCTCAGGCGGAACAGATAGAATTACTTTTTTAGCTCCAGCTAAGATATGTTGGTATAAAAGTCCAAAAGTTTTGTGTTTGCCCGTACATTCTACTACAAAGTCAATACCTAAATCTCTCCAATTCAATTCTGCAATAGTTTGCTCATGCAAAAAGCGGTACTTTTGGCCGTCTACTTTGATATGCATTGAATCATACGAAACTTCATAAGGCAAAATTCCGTGAATGCTGTCATACTTCAGCAAATGAGCCATCGTACGATTGTCTGCAATATCGTTTATGGCAACCACTTCGATTTCCGAATGATTCAAAAGCAAACGGAAAAGATTTCGTCCGATACGACCGAAGCCGTTTATGGCTATTCTTATTTTTGGTTTCAAGTTATTATTAGTTAAAGTGTCATAAATCTAAAAACCGCATCTTGTCTAAACACTTGTATTGGAATTGATTTATCAGTTTTGAAATAAGGACCGATTTTATAAACCCTACCATTTTTTGAATCTAATAGAACAGAATAATTATTCATAATATCATCTATGTACCAATCTCTTTTTATTTCTTGAAAGTTTCTTTCCAATCTCTTATGAGCTTGTTCTAAATCTTCTTCATCTCTATCAAGATTATCTGTTAATTTTAATTTTTTCAATTCTAATGAATCTTTCATCTCCAAATCTTTACAATTTAAAACAGAACGAAATAATTCTTGATACGGTTTATCTTTAATTATTTTAGTTACACGATTCATTTCTTTTTCAAAAGTAGTATTTGTTTTTGAAACTCCAAGAATTGATTCTTCCATATAAAAATCCCAAAAATCTCGGTATGTATTAGAAAAAAAGGGGATTGAATAAACTTGATTTAAATGATTATCTGTAAATACTAAAATCTGTTGTGGGTCATTTAAAGAATCAGATTGAGAATAAAGTCTTATTTCAAAATCATTATCACCTCTTTTTACACTTTTAAAAAAATGAAATTCTGCTTTGTTTTCTTTTAGTTGGGGGTGTTTCTGAATAAGACTGTCAATTGATTTTTCTATCTTATTTTCCAAAGATATTTCATTTTGATTTTGACAACCAAACAAAACAACTATTAAGAATAATAAAGTATATTTCATTTTATAAATATTTTAGATTGCTTCGTTCCTCGCAATGACAGAGATTTAAAGGAATTATCAAAAATACGTTTTTACTGCAAATTCAAACTGATTGATAAAAATTTCTTTGAAAGCAGCTATATTGTTTTGTTCGTAAAACAGCAGCATTGCTTTTTTATATTCAATCGAATCAACCGTTCTGAAAG
>CAZRCB010000048.1:0-9397 GCA_964598455.1 uncultured Flavobacterium sp. | reverse complement strand
GGACAATGATTATAACTCATCAGAACAGCATTGCTCACAATTCTTGCAGTTCGTTTGTTTCCGTCCATAAAAGGTTGAATATACGAAATCAGAACCAAGGTCAAAAGTGCCTTTTCAAAAACATTTTCTTTTTGGTTAATCACTTGGCAGGAATTTCGCAAAGCCTCCAAAATCTGAAATTCATTGTCCAAAGGACGGTAATTCGTTCCTGAAATACCAACTCTTTTTTTTCTTAAATTTCGTTCCACATCAAGTTCTTTTACCAGTAAACTATGAATATCCTCAATCTTTGCAACCGACAACGGACTCAGATAATCAGGATTTTCGATGATAAAATCTATGGCTTCTTTGTGGTTCAGAAGCATAACCGCTTCTTCCTTGGTCTTTCCAGAAGCCGTTTCTTTTTCTTTCAACAGACGTTCGGTTTCCAATAAAGAGTACGTATTTCCCTCAATCTGAGAAGACTTCCAAC
The DNA here is from genome assembly GCA_964598455.1 of uncultured Flavobacterium sp. Lineage (GTDB taxonomy): Bacteria > Bacteroidota > Bacteroidia > Flavobacteriales > Flavobacteriaceae > Flavobacterium. The sequence goes on along the minus strand of CAZRCB010000048.1, from coordinate 8,925 downwards.
TCAAATCAATGGCTAACCGCTCCAATTCTTTTTTATATTCCGTTTCCGAAAGTTGGGAAACATTTTTTTGATAATTTTTCTGAAGTTCAGAAAGCTTTACTAACTCACTTTTAGTAAAAACCGAATGCTTAGGCAAAACCTCGGTAATAACCGAAAAATTAAAATCCTCTTTTATCTCCCGTTCGTCTATCTCTTTTTGGTAATATTTTTCGATGTCAATCGGCTGAATAAGTTCATAAACAGGCGAAAGGGTATATTTTGTTGCTCTACCCTGTCCTGATGCAACTAAAAAATTTTCGCTAATCAGCTTGGCTAAAATCCTCTTGAACGTAGCAAAACTTACATCAAAACGAATACTCTCGAATATCTCTTTTGATGAGAGTCCGCCTTTATCTTTGATAAATTCTATTAGTATTTGCTCTCTTTGGTCTGACATTATCGTAGTTTCGGCTCACAAAGATATGGTTTTCGGCTCAAATATCGTATTTTTTGAGCTGTATTTTGAATTTAATTGAGCCGTATTTTCCTCACCCGAAACAGTTAAACTGTTTCGACCTCTCCAAAGGAGAGGTATAAGCAGAAAATTTATTGGTTTAAAAAATCTTTGAATTTCGGATGAGTAAAAAGTTTGTATAAAAACAAAATCCCTCCGAAAATTTTACAATTCATTCCGACAACAAGTAAAAGATTTCCTGTAACAAAACCGATTTCAAAGTGCATAATTTTCAATAATGCTCCGACAATCGTCAGTATAAAACCGATTGCTATAATTATTAAAGTGTGTTTTGTTTTCATAATCTGATTAAATTATTGTTCTACATTGATTAACTGTTTCCAATCAATATTCGAATATTTTTCTTTCAGATTGGGTAAATCTCTTTCGGATTTATCAACTAATTTAATGACTTGATTTCTATAATCTAATTCAATTTGCCCGACATAGGTTATTTTACCCGGGACAGATATAAATGAAACTCCCTCAACATTTATTTTTTCCGTACTTTGCATATATCCATCATTGTAAAACAAACTGAAATAAGAGAAAGCATATTTTCCAACAGACTCCTTAACAGCAAAATAATAAACCGCTTTGTCTCCCTCAAAAAAATCAGGTTTTAATTTTGGAAAAACAGTCACATCTGAATTGATAGTAATCATTCTTTCTTGGTCTTTGTTATCAACCTGTCCTTTAATCCCATAATGTAAATGGTATCTGTTATAAATTGGTTTTTCGTTTTTTATAGCAATTGTTCCTACTATCAATCCTTGTGGTTCTTTGGCATCAAAATATTGAGGTATGTTCTTTGAAGGTGAAGAACCACAACCACTTAAAATTAAACATAAAAGAAAGGAAGAAAATAATTTTTTCATCCTTTTTTAGCTGTTATAATTACGATTCAACAAATAAACGATTCAACTATATTACAAAATATGCTTTTGCGCTTTATAAGAAGAGCGCACTAATGCACCGCTTTCAACATGACGAAAACCAAGTTCTTTCCCGATTTCTTCGTATTTCTTGAATTGGTCTGGCGTAACGAATTCTCTAACCGGCAAGTGCATCTTACTTGGTTGCAAGTATTGTCCGATGGTCACTACGTCTACTTTAGCACTTCTCAAATCATGTAGTGTTTCGATAACTTCTTCTTCTCTCTCACCCAATCCTAGCATAATCCCTGATTTGGTTCTATGTGCTCCTTGTTCTTTTAGGTATTGCAACACACCTAGACTTCTTTCGTATTTTGCTTGGATACGTACCTCGCGCGTTAGTCGTTTTACGGTCTCCATGTTATGAGAGATCACCTCAGGCGCCACTTCTATCATTCGGTCTAAGTGTCGTTCTATTCCTTGAAAATCCGGAATAAGTGTTTCTAGTGTAGTATTTGGGTTCATTCTTCTGATCGCCTTTACGGTTTCTGCCCAAATGATGCTTCCCATGTCTTTTAAATCATCTCTATCAACGCTTGTTATCACGGCGTGAGTAATATTCATCAGTTTGATTGAGCGTGCTACTTTTTCAGGCTCGTCCCAATCTACTGTTTCTGGCCTACCGGTTTTTACTCCACAAAAGCCACACGAGCGAGTACAGACATTTCCTAAAATCATAAAAGTAGCCGTTCCTTCGCCCCAACATTCACCCATATTCGGACAACTTCCCGATGTACAGATAGTGTTGAGTTGATATTTATCAACCAAGTTTCTAAGGTCAGTATATTTCTTTCCGGTCGGAAGTTTTACCCTGAGCCATTTTGGTTTGGGTTGTTTTCCTTGGTTTTGTTCTAAAATCCCTTGCATTATATTCGTTATTTGAGACCCACAAAGATACAAATTTTTAATCCCCAAGTCCTCCTGACGCCTTGAAAATAAAGTTATAAAGTTCTTAAAATCATGTTATAGCACCGATAATATCGATGTCTTGATTTATTTTTAATTATTTTTGTATTTTACTATCCATATGTATAAACTATTTTTTGTTATTGCCGTTTTATTGGTTGTTGAGATTTATGCTAATCTAGCGCTGAAAGTAGCCTTCCAATCCAAGCAGGTCTTTATCATTTCTATTATAGTTTCTTTGCTGATTCACGTTTTTTTTACCTACGAATTCTTCAATTTTGACAGAAGAGTAGGTCAAACGCAATACACGCTACTACTACTTTCACTTCTAGTGCTGTACCTAACAATCAAGCTCTTTATGGCTTTGCCTTTACTGATAGAAGATCTATATCGAGTTCTGAAAACTATCTTTAATTTTTTTACCAATTCCGATGCTACAGAAATGATGCCTTCTCGGCGAAAGTTTGTGAGTCAAATGGCAATAGGGGTTGCTGCCATTCCGTTTTTTTCTGTTTTATATGGAATATTAGAAGGTAAATACAATTTTAAAGTCATCAAAAAAGCTGTTTTCTTTGAAGATCTGCCCGATAGTTTTGATGGACTTAGGGTTTTACAAATCTCAGATTTACATTGCGGAAGTTTTGACAATAAAGAGAAGATAGAATATGCCGTAGACCTAATCAATCAGCAGGATTTTGACCTATTGGTTTTCACGGGCGATATCGTCAACAATTTTGCACGCGAAATGCATCCTTGGCTAGACACCTTCAACAAAATAAAAAACCCGAAGTACGGAAAATACTCAATACTTGGCAACCATGACTACGGAGAATATACTATTTGGGACTCAGCGGCAGAGAAAGAAAAAAACTTCCAGGAAATTAAAGATCTACACGGCAAAATAGGTTTTAAACTCCTTTTGAACGATAACGATTACATAGAAAACGAAAACAGCAAAATCGCCATAGTAGGTGTCGAAAACTGGGGGCATAACTTCAAAAAAGCAGGTGATTTAAACAAGGCATCAGAGCGTTTAGCCCAACAAGATTTTAAGATTTTGCTCTCTCATGATCCTTCACATTTTGATTTAGAGGTCAAAAATCACCCTAAAAACTTTCAACTCACACTCTCAGGACATACTCATGGTATGCAATTTGGAGTAGAAATTCCCGCTGTTCTAAAATGGAGTCCAGTACAATATGTATATAGATATTGGGCAGGATTATATAGAGATTCAGGCAAGTTTTTATATGTAAACAGAGGTTTTGGCTTCCATGCCTATTCGGGCAGAGTCGGTATATGGCCTGAAATTACGGTTTTAGAGCTTAAAAAAACCGATAAAAGTTAAAATGTTCGTGAAATATGCTATTTTTGTGCTAATTAAACTAAGGATAAATGTCTAAATTCGGAGAGATTATAAATACAGATGTTCCTGTTTTGATTAATTTTTATACTAATCGGAACGATTCTTCAGAAGCCATGCATTCGGTAATCCGAAATATTGCGGCTATGCTAGGAGATAAAGCCAAGGTCATAAAGATTGATGTCGATAAAAATCAGGATTTAGCAGAAGCACTTCGCGTAAATAGTGTTCCTACATTTATGATTTATAAAAACGGACAAATGGTTTGGAGGCAATCAGGGGAATCTGATGCAGAATCCATAATCTCAATTGTTCAGAAATATATTTCATAGCATTTCAGACTTCACCTACCCAGAAAGATTATACGCAACTACCTAAAAATTTCACAAGATGCATGTTATACATATAAATCTTCAAGATGGTTGGAGAGGCGGAGAATTACAAGTGTCTTTTCTGATGGAAGCGTCGTGGAAGCATTAATCTTAAGTCTTTCAAGCTAGAGTCCGATAGGCTATAACTTTATTTTTCAGCAATCTAACTAAAAAACCGCTGCTGTTTCTCTAAAAGTTGTTTAAGAAAAATAAACTGCTAAAGAATTTTTTTATACCTAAGAAAATTCTTTTTTACCTAGCTGATATTTTTTAAAGTTGAATTCATAAAATGTGTACATTAGCATTATTGAATTAACTAAACAAAACACATCAATCATGGATATACTACAGCCTACAGACACTCCTAAACTAATAGACAAAGAAGAAATTGAACACTTGAAATTTCCGCAACAGGGAATTACAAGAGCTAAAGGTGAGCTAGAAGCCCTTATGAGAAAACTTAATGAAGCAATGACTTTAGGGAATGTACATCACTCTAAGATTAAGATAATATTTCACGATTCTGAAGGCTTAAAAGCTGTTGAAACCACTGTTTGGGTTGCTGGTGACGACTATATTACACTCAAAAAAGGGGTCTCTATCCCAATTAGAAATATTGTCGATGTAAAATTCTAGACTGTATAAAGGTATAAGACTAATACCTAAAAATAGCTCAATTCAGAATTTTATAAAAATTCCTATTTCTAGTCTACATTATAGCTCCTTTTCAAAAGAGAGGTAATTTTATGGAGTTAGTGTTTTAAAATATAATCAATTAAAACCACTATTAAAGCTTCTTTTCCACAACCGTAGAAGCTTTGGTCATTGCCTGAAAAACCGCTACCTTTGTAGTCTTAAATTTCAGCATGAAAAACATAGATATTTCTGCATTAGACCCAAAAAAACACATACTCATCAAAGGTGCTGGGCTGCACAATCTCAAAGACATTGATGTTGCCATACCCCGTAATAAACTAGTAGTTATCACTGGACTTTCAGGATCAGGTAAATCTTCATTGGCCTTTGACACACTTTACGCCGAAGGACAAAGACGCTACGTAGAAAGCCTTTCTTCATATGCCAGACAATTCTTAGGTAGACTGGACAAACCAAAGGTGGAGTACATCAAGGGGATTGCTCCAGCGGTAGCTATCGAACAAAAAGTAAATACAACCAATGCCCGCTCAACTGTGGGTACATCGACTGAAATATATGATTATCTCAAATTGCTGTATGCTAGAATCGGGAAAACTATTTCTCCGATTTCAGGACAAGAGGTCAAGAAAAACACGGTTTCAGATGTCATAAACTTCATTAAAGCTCAAAATATTGAAGAAAAGTGGTTGTTGTTAGCGCCAATTAGTATTGAGAAAAGTAGAAGCCTAAAAGAGAAATTAAACATTCTTTTACAGCAAGGATTTTCAAGAATATTGGTGGATAACCAAACCCAAAAAATCGAAGACCTACTGATTACGGCCAATGACGATGAAGACACCAAAAGCGAACTCTTTATTATTATTGACCGTATCGTAACCAAGGACGATGAAGATTTTTATAACCGCCTTGCCGATGCGCTAGACTCGGCGTTTTATGAAGGCAAAGGCGTTTTGTTTTTACAACGACTAGCCGATAATGCTCGATTTGAATTCAGCAATAAGTTTGATTTAGACGGTCTGTCATTTACTGAGCCCAATACGCATTTCTTTAGTTTCAACAATCCGTATGGTGCCTGTCCTTCTTGTGATGGCTACGGAAACATCATCGGAATTGACTCTGAACTTGTGATTCCAGACACTTCTGTTTCTATTTATGAAAGTGCTATTGCTGCTTGGAGGGGAGAATCGATGAGTTGGTACAAAGATCAATTGGTGAATAATGCTTATAAGTTTGACTTCCCTATTCACAAGCCTTATTTTGAGCTTACGGAAGAACAAAAAAACTTGGTTTGGAAAGGGAATCAATATTTTACTGGCTTAAACAGCTTTTTTGCAGACCTAGAATCTCAGAATTATAAAATCCAAAATAGGGTGATGCTCTCTAGATATAGAGGTAAAACTAATTGTCACGTCTGTGACGGAAAACGACTCAAACAAGAATCTAATTACGTCAAGATAGACGGAAAGTCAATCTCTGATTTGGTTGATATGCCAATTAGTAAATTGATTTTATTTTTCAACGCACTAAAACTCGACCAATACGACCAGCAAGTTGCCAAGCGGTTGTTATTAGAAATCAACAGTCGTCTTGGGTTTTTAGAGAATGTAGGCTTGAATTACCTCACATTAAACAGAAACTCAGCAACACTTTCTGGTGGTGAATCTCAGCGCATTAATCTAGCCACCTCGCTCGGAAGTAGCTTAGTTGGCTCTATGTATATCTTAGACGAACCCAGTATCGGGTTGCACCCCAAAGACACTGAAAAACTCGTTGCCGTTCTCAAAGATTTACGCGATTTAGGCAACACCGTTATCGTCGTAGAACACGATGAAGACATAATGAAGGAAGCTGATTATATTATCGATATCGGTCCAGAGGCCGGAAGTCATGGAGGAGAAGTAGTAGCACTCGGTACGTATGATGAAATCATTACACAACATTCGTTAACTTCAGAATATCTGAGTGGTGAAATGCGCATTGAAGTACCTAAAAACCGCAGAAAATATAAAAACCATATCGAGGTAGTTGGTGCCAGAGAAAACAACCTCAAAAATATAAATGTTACTTTCCCGCTAGATTGCTTGACCGTAATTACAGGAGTTTCAGGAAGCGGAAAGAGTACGTTAGTTAAGAAAATTCTTTATCCAGCACTACAAAAACAATTGGTAGGACACGGTGAAAAACCAGGACAGTTCTCTAGATTAGACGGAAGTTATTCCCATATAAAATCAGTAGAATATATTGACCAAAACCCAATCGGAAGGAGTTCACGATCAAATCCTGTGACTTATATCAAGGCGTATGACGATATTCGGGAATTATTTGCCAAACAAAAATCAGCCAGCCTCAGAGGTTATCAAGCCAAGCATTTCTCGTTTAACGTAGAAGGCGGACGTTGTGAAGTATGTAAAGGAGATGGCGAAGTAGTAGTTGAAATGCAATTTATGGCTGACGTGCACTTAGCCTGTGAAGCTTGTAAAGGGAAGCGATTCAAAAAGGAAATTTTAGAAATCAACTTCGAAGGTATTAATATCAGCGATGTACTTCAGTTAACTATAGATGATGCCATTGACTTTTTTGAAAAGCACAAACAGGGCAAAATTGTACAGAAGCTACAACCGCTAAAAGACGTGGGTTTGGGTTACGTAAAACTCGGGCAGTCGTCTTCTACCTTATCTGGAGGAGAAGCACAAAGGATAAAATTAGCTTCATTTTTAGTCAAAGGAGTTACCAAAGACAAAGTGCTTTTCATCTTTGACGAACCTACCACCGGATTACACTTCCACGACATCAAAAAGCTATTAGCTTCGTTTGATGCTCTGATTGACAAAGGACACTCGGTTGTAGTTATTGAGCATAATCTCGACCTTATCAAATGTGCTGACTATATCATTGATATTGGTCCTGAAGGTGGTGAATTTGGCGGTGCACTCATGGCTTTTGGCACGCCTGAAGAAGTTTCAAAAAACAAGAACTCTATAACGGGTAAATACCTCAAAGAGAAATTATAATCTTATACAAGTAACTACAATCATAATGTTACTTTATAATAAAGATTTCAACAGCATTAATATCAAAAGCCAAAGCAATAGTCCCTATTGCTTTGGCTTTATGTTTTTTGACATTATAATATAAAAACTTTTATGATTTTTTTATACTATGCCATATAGACTTCAGTCTTCCTCTTTGTAGTTCTTTTTTTACGATTGATTCGTCTGGTTCAGTCAAAGGCCCTGTATATGGCACACCTCTTTTTATGTAATATTTATTAAAACCTGATTGGTTAATTCCCCATTTATTCAGGAATTGTTTTCTCCCATCATTCTTTTTAATTCTCAAAGTTGATTTTGCCTGAAAGTGATAAATTCTACTTTTGGCAATACCTCTAAAAACTCTACATCCAGCATGCCACATCTTCATTGCAAAATCATCATCACTACTCATTCCTGGAGAAAGCTCTACACTATACCCACCGACTAGCAACCACATATTTCTGCTTACAACTGTCGGGGGCCAAGCCGAACCACTCCAATCACTTTTCTCAAGTTTATCAAAAGTATTCAATAACTCATCCTCTTTAAAACTTGAAATATCTGTTCCGTAATCACGATGGATTACGCATGGATTATTGGTATTCATAGGTTCTATTAAAGTTCCTGAAAACATAAAGTTATCATCTGGTAATATTTTGATTTCATCCAAAATTGATTCATCCCAATTCGGGCAGACATACATATCGTCATTCATATAAACAACATAGTCCTCCGTAGCAAGCGTTGTGGCCTTATTTACTGCATAACAAATCCCGACATTTTCAGGACTGTACGTATATGCAATATTGCACTCTTTTAGGTATTCTATTGTCCCGTCACTTCCTTGATTTACGTGTACAATAATCTGGTGTGGGTATTTTGAGTTCTTGATAATACTTTCAATACAAAGTTGTAAGTAAGGTAAATTGTTCCACGAAGGAATAAGAATTGAAAACATAACCAAAGTATATTAAAATAAGAGTTGCAAGATATATAAAATAATAGATTCTTTTTTTATTAATGCTTACAAAATAAGTTCATCTTGACTTTTTTTGAAAGGAATAAAGGGGTGCAGAAATTTGTGTTATAAAACCTAAAACCACAACCCAGTGTACCAAGTACTAAACAAAGATATGATAGAATTAGAAATAGTTCCCTATTTACGACA
>CAZRCB010000047.1:0-13896 GCA_964598455.1 uncultured Flavobacterium sp. | reverse complement strand
TTTAAATCGTTGCATATCCTATAAGTTTTTTGTTACTTTTGGGGCTATTTTGTATTGTAAAGAAAACTTTGATAAGGCTTTTTAGCTTTTTTCGAAACAAGGAGGGTAAAAGAAATGATAACACATATACAGGGGAAATTAGTAGAAAAATCACCTACCTACGTAGTGGTTGATTGTATGGGAGTAGGCTATTTTATCAACATTTCGTTGCATACCTTTTCTCTAATTCCAAATACTGAAAACATAAAGATATTCACACATTTACAGGTCAAAGAAGACGGACATACACTCTACGGTTTTATAGAGAAATCAGAAAGAGAAATTTTTAGATTATTAATTTCTATTTCGGGTATCGGACCTTCAATAGCGCGTACTATGCTTTCTTCACTTGAACCAAAACAAGTCATCGAAGCCATCGCCTCTGCAGATTATGTAACCCTACAGTCAGCCAAGGGAATTGGAGCCAAAACTGCCCAACGCATCGTAATCGAACTCAAAGAAAAAGTATTGAAAATATACGATTTAGACGAAGTTTCTATTGCTTCAGGCAATACAAATAAGTCTGAAGCGTTATCTGCTCTAGAGGTGTTAGGATTTAACAAAAAATTAGCCGAAAAAGCCATTGATAAAATCCTCAAAGCCAACGAAGATTTAACAGTCGAAAACATCATAAAATTAGCTTTAAAAAACCTTTAATTCTTTGAAAAATTTACATAACAACTCGGTAGCAAAGTTTTTTAGAAAAGCTTTATTCTTTGGAATTGTTTTTTTAGGAATAAGCCTCAACGCACAAGAAGGTGAAACGGTCGTACAAGATAGCGTTAAGACTGGCTATGACTCTGGGCAGATCTATATGAAAAACCCATCGAGTATAGTTGACGTCTACGAATATAACACTGTCTTGGATAAATACGTACTCAATTCAAAATTAGGTGACATTAACGTAAGTTATCCTTTGTTCCTTACGCCAAAAGAATACGAAGACTTGTTGATGAAAGAATCCATCAGTAAATACTTCAAAGACAAAAACAGAGCGGTCGCTTCAGAAAATCCCGAGGATCAGAGAGATTTATTGCCTAGCTATAAAGTACATTCAAAGCTGTTTGAGAGTATTTTTGGAAGTAACACTATTGATGTGAAACCTACGGGCTCTGTCGAGATGGACTTAGGAATGCGCTATTCCAAACAAGACAACCCATCTCTATCGCCTAGAAACAGATCTGTACTTGGTTTTGATTTTGACCAAAGAATTAGCGTAGGGTTGATGGGAATGGTAGGAACAAGACTTAAGGTTACCGCTAATTATGACACTCAATCAACCTTTGATTTCCAAAATCTTTTCAAACTAGAATATACGCCTGACGAAGATGATATTATCAGAAAAATCGAAATCGGAAACGTAAGCTTGCCGCTAAATACCTCGCTCATCAGAGGTGCGCAAAGCTTGTTTGGTGTAAAAGCACAACTTCAATTCGGTAAGACAACCTTTACTGGAATATTCTCTGAACAGCGTTCGCAAACCAAAGGGGTTACTATCGAAGGTGGAGGTATGATACAAGATTTTGAGCTTTTTGCCTTAGAATACGACGCCGACAGGCACTACTTTTTATCACAATACTTCAGAGACAAATACGATAGTGCCCTAAAAAACTATCCACTTATTGATAGTAGAATTCAGATCACAAGGATTGAGGTTTGGGTTACTAACAAAAACAATAGGATCAATGCCACCCCAATGGATGGCTTCAATAATAGAAATATAATCGCCTTACAAGACTTAGGTGAATCACCTCTTTCTAGTACTCCGGATAACAAGGTTGTAGTAATTAATCAAAATCATATTGGCAGTTTCTTTAACGTTGCTAGTAATACGCCTTCTGACAACAAAAATAATAAGTATGATCCAAAGGCAATAGGAACCAACTATCTGAAAGAAAGTATCCGAGACTTATCGTCTGGAAATGATGGCTTTAGGAATGATATCAAAACTACCATCAACGAAGGTACGGATTTCGTAAAGATCGAAAACGCTAGAAAGCTAAATCAAAATGAATATACCTTTCATCCACAACTCGGTTATGTGTCTTTAAATCAGAGACTTAATAATGACGAAGTATTGGCTGTTGCTTACCAATATACAGTAGGAGGCGATGTGTTTCAAGTAGGTGAGTTCGGAACTGACGGTGTTGACGCCACGGTTGTAAATCCGAATCCCGACCCAAATATGGGTGATATTCCAACCACCCAAGCCTTGATTCTAAAAATGCTGAAGAGCAATATTACTAATGTAGGTCAACCGGTATGGAATTTAATGATGAAGAACATCTATTCAATTCCTGGTGGCGCACAACTCGAACAAGACGGATTTAGGTTTAACATTCTTTATACAGATCCATCTCCGATCAATTATATTACGGCAGCGGCGGGTGCTCCTGCGTTACCTGAAGATGTTGAGAATACGCCTTTACTTAAAGTATTCCACTTAGATAGACTAAATTATACCAATGACCCACAACCCGGTGGTGACGGTTTTTTTGACTACGTAGCCAATGCAACGGGTAATAACCCACTTTCAGAACAAGGCCAGTACGGAAATATGGGCGATCAGCGTCCGCCACAAGGAGGAAATTCAGGACAAGGAGGCGCACAAAACCAACAACAAAGCACAAACACCTTTACTGGAATCACCATTGATCCGCGTTTAGGTCGAATTATTTTTACAACCGTTGAACCCTTTGGTAGTCATCTTTTCGATAAACTAAAAACCTCAGAAAACTCACTAGAGAATTATGACGACCCAACAACCTATAACCTAAATCAGAAAAAATACGTTTTCTCTAAAATGTATACATCTACCCAAGCAGGTTCGTTACAAGATAGTGAGAAAAATAAATTCCAACTAAAAGGACGATTCAAATCAACAACCGGAGACGGAATCTCAATCGGAGCATTCAACGTACCGCAAGGATCTGTAATTGTTAGGGCAGGAGGAAGAGTGCTTGTCGAAGGACAAGATTATACCGTAGATTACCAACAGGGAAAAGTACATATTCTTGATCCATCGCTACAAGCTTCAGGAACGCCGATAGATATTTCTGTAGAAAACAACCAGATGTTCGGACAACAAACCAAACGATTTTTCGGGTTTAATGTTGAACATAAGTTTACAGATAAATTTATGGTTGGCGCTACCTTATTGCGTTTGTCCGAAAAGCCATTCACTCAAAAATCTAGTTACGGACAAGAATCTGTAAACAATACAATATATGGTGTAAACTTCAACTATTCAACAGAAGTACCTTTCCTAACAAGGTTAGTAAACAAACTACCAAACATTGATACAGATGTTCCTTCTAATTTCTCTATTCGAGGCGAGCTTGCCGTTTTGCAATCTGACACGCCAAGCGGAGATAAATTTGGAGGAGAAACAACGGTTTATGTAGAAGATTTTGAAGGTTCACAAACTAACTTAGATATCAAATCACCTACTTCATGGGCACTAGCCAGTGTGCCGATTGGTTTCGGAGGTCTCAACCCAAATACGGATGTGCCTAATGATGACATTGACTCGGGTTTCAGAAGAGCAAAACTTTCGTGGTACACCATTGACCCTGTTTTTTATACTAGCCAAAGACCTTCAGGACTCAGCGAAAATGACTTTGCTTCTAACAAAACCAGAAGAATTTATGTCAGAGAATTATTCCCTGTAAACGATGTTGTACAAGGACAATCTACAGTTGTGCCTACGCTTGACCTTTCGTATTACCCAACAGAAAGAGGACCTTATAACTTTAGTCCACTTGCCAACGGAACTAACAATATCCCGAATCCACAGAATAACTGGGGTGGTATGATGAGAGGAATCTCCTCGACTAACTTTGAGCAAGCTAACGTAGAATACGTACAATTTTGGATGTTAGACCCATTTGTAGGGAATCCAGGCGATGCAGCTAATCCGTTTAACTCAGGACAACTGAAGATTAACTTAGGAGAAATATCAGAAGACATATTAAAAGATGGTCGTAAGATGTACGAAAATGGCTTGCCGGAAGCAGGCTCAAATCAAGCTACTTACAGTACGCCGTGGGGTAAAGTTCCAGCCTCACAATCCCTTATTTATGCTTTTGATACAAGTGAAGCCAATAGAGCAGCACAAGACTTAGGTTTTGACGGACTCAACGATGATGAAGAAGCGATAAAGTTCCCGCAATTTGCAGGAATTGATGACCCGGCTCAAGACAACTATCAAAGCTTTATGAGTGGACAAGGAAGCGTGTTAGATCGATATAAAAGGTATAACGGCACCCAAGGAAACTCTCCAGTAAGCCTAACAGACGGAAACAGAGGCTCGACTACGCTTCCCGATGTTGAAGATGTGAATAGAGATAATACGATGAACACCATCGATTCGTATTATGAATATACTATTAACATCCAACCCAATATGCAGGAAGGGCAAAACTATGTGACCAACGTGATGGAAACCACCGCAGCTTTTCAAGGACAAGGACCCAATGGTGAAACCTCAACACCTGCTAGGTGGATTCAGTTTAAAGTGCCTATCACAGAAGGTGAGTCTATAAATGGCATAGCCGATGTTCGCTCGATCCGATTTATGAGAATGTTTGTAACAGGATTTACTGAGCCTATAACACTTCGTTTCGGAACACTTGACTTGGTTAGAAGTGAATGGAGAAGATATACCAATACGCTTGACCCGATGGAGGATAGTTCTACAGATGGCCTTGACAATACTTCTTTTGATGTACAAACTGTAAACATACAAGAAAACGGAAATCGCTCACCGATTAAATATATTACGCCGCCTGGTGTTGAAAGAGAACAATTATACCAAAACAATACACTAATCAACCAAAACGAACAATCGTTATCACTTCGAGTATCTAGTGCTGATGGAACTTATAATGGAGGTCTAGAGCCAAATGATGCAAGAGCAGTTTTCAAAAGTGTAAACGTAGATATGCGTCAATACAAAAGATTAAAGATGTTTTTACACGCAGAATCTTTACCGAGATTATCTGCTGATAATCCTAACGGAGAAATTGACCCTCTACAGGATGATCAGATGGTAGCTTTTATCCGTTTTGGAAATGACTTTACGCAAAACTTTTATCAAGTAGAGGTGCCGCTGAAGGTCACTCAAGAAGGCGCTATTATCGACACAGATGTTTGGCCAGAAGCTAATAATATGGATATTAGTTTGGATTTACTAACTAAACTTAAAATCCTATCAATCGGAATCAATTGGGATGATATTGACCCAAATGACAATGGAATATTCTATAAAGACATACAAGATTTAGACCCTTCTTCTACTAGTAATCACAGAATTGGAATCAAAGGAAATCCGAACTTTGGCTATGTCCGAACACTTATGCTTGGGCTTAAGAATGGCACTGAAAGCAAGGATATCAGAGGTGAAGTTTGGTTTAACGAACTTCGTTTAGTCGAGATGGATAACAGAGGAGGGATGGCAGCAACATTGAGTATGGATACCAATTTTGCAGATTTTGCAAATATCTCAGCTACAGGAAATATGAATACTATTGGTTTCGGTGGAATAGAAGACAAACCCAACCAAAGAAGCAGAGAAGAGCGAATGCAATACAATATTGTATCTGCTTTTCAACTGGGTAAATTATTGCCTAAAAATTGGCATTTTAGATTGCCATTCAGCTATTCAATCGGAGAAGAATTTGTGACTCCAGAATACGATCCGTTCTACCAAGACATCAGACTACAACAGTATTTAGATACGGAGACTGATGCAAACCGTAGAGCAGCCATTAAGGATAGAGCAATTGAATATACGAAAGTCAGAAGTATTAACTTTATTGGTGTCAAAAAAGATAGAGCTCCTGAGCAAAAACCTAGAGTCTATGACCCAGAAAACATAACGCTTTCGTATTCATATACTCAAACAGATCACCATGATTATGAAGTAGAAGACCTGCTTGACCAACAGGTGCAAACTACTGCTGATTACAGTTATAACTTTGATGCAAAACCAGTTGAGCCTTTCAAGAAAACAGAGGCATTTAAGAGTAAATACTGGAAAATTTTCCAAGACTTTAACTTCAACTATTTGCCTTCAAGCATTACGTTTAACACAAGTATTCTCAGAAGTTTCAATAGACAACAATTCCGTCAGGTGGATTTAGATGCCAATAGTATTGGTATTGACCCGATGTATAGACGTAATTATATGTTTAACTACAACTACGGATTCAATTATAACCTGACTAAAAAACTAAAGCTAAACTACAACGTTACGACCAGTAATATTGTGCGTAGCTACTTAGATGAGGATAATGTACCAGACAATTCATACGGAGTTTGGGATGATTATTGGAACACAGGAGAACCAAATCAGCACTCACAGCGCATCACGGCTAATTATGAGTTACCTTTAGATAAGATTCCGTTTTTGAGTTTCTTTAAGTCTACCTATACCTATAATTCAAACTTCAACTGGCAACGTACACCGGATGGACTTCGAACTATTACTGTAGGAGAGAATGACAACCTAAATCAGTATGACCTAGGGAATACGATACAAAACTCAAATACGCACCAAATTAATACAACCCTTAACATGGACTTGTTCTATAAGTATATAGGACTAACTAAAAAACCTCAGACCAAAAGACCAGCAAGACCAAGTACAGCACCACCTGTTCCTGGACAACGAGTTTCAAGCGGAAACACGCCTCAGGCGAGCGAAAGAAGCATGTTTATGGAAGGCTTAATCGGTGTGGCAACTACACTGAAGACAGTACAACTAAACTATACAGAGAATAACGGAACCGTACTTCCGGGCTATTTACCTTCTATCGGTTTCTTAGGAACTTCTAGACCAACTTTAGGTTTTATTATGGGAAGCCAAGAAGATGTAAGGTATGAAGCTGCCAAAAACGGTTGGTTGACTAACTATCCATATTACAATCAGAGTTATACACAAGTATCTACCAAGATGCTCAACTATACCGCTTCATTAGAGCCGTTTTCTGATTTCAAGATTGACCTTTCAGGAGATAGAAACTATTCAAATAACTATTCAGAGCAATTTGACGTGATGGACGGAAATTACTACTCTCGCTCTCCGTATAATACAGGTAACTTCTCTATTTCGACTAATATGATAAGTACTGCGTTTATGAAAAGCGATGAGAATTTCTCTCAGGCATTTCAGGATTTCAGAGACAATAGGATTGATATTGCCAATAGGTTGGCAGGACAAAGAGGAATTGATCTGACGAATCCGAACAACATCGGACCAGATGGTTTCCCGAAAAACTTCGGAAAGACAAGTCAAGAAGTGTTGCTTCCTGCTTTTATGGCAGCCTATACAGGACAGAGTTCTTCAGGTGTGAACCTTGGTGTTTTCAGAGATATTCCAATCCCGGGATGGAATATCAGATACACCGGACTTATGCGCTATAATTTCTTTAAAGACAAGTTCAGAAGATTCTCAATTCAACATGGATATAAAGCAACATATTCGATCAATGCCTACCGTTCTAACTTCGAACACGACCCGAATCAACAATTAGACCCTAGTGTGATTGAGAATTACAAACCGAGTACGATTGTGTCAAACGTCAATTTAGTCGAGCAATTCAATCCGCTTATTAGAGTTGATTTTGAGATGAAAAACTCGATTCAGATTAGAGCGGAAATCAAAAGAGATAGAGCTTTATCGCTCAGTTTTGACAACAACTTGCTTACAGAGATGCAAGGTCAGACCTATACAATCGGTACAGGATACCGCATTAAAGATGTGGTTATAAACACTTCATTGGCAGATAATGCGACTAATACAATCAAGAGCGACATCAACCTTAAGGTCGATTTAAATTTCACGAATAACAAAACCATCGTGCGTTATTTAGATTATGACAACAATGAACTCGGAGGTGGACAAAACCTTTGGTCAGCAAAATTTATGGCTGACTATTCTTTTAGTCGAAACTTTACGGTACTTTTGTATTATGATCATTCGTTCTCAAAAGCGGTCATATCAACGGCTTATCCGATTACGAATATCAGAGCAGGCTTTACTTTGAGATATACTTTCGGTAACTAAATAAACATATAATTAACTTTTTATTACATACAAAAATGAATCTTCCAGACAATTTAAAGTACACTAAAGATCACGAATGGGTGATTATTGATGGCGATATCGCTACTATTGGAATTACAGACTTTGCTCAGAAAGAGCTTGGTGATATTGTTTATGTTGAGATTGAGACACTTGACCAAGTGCTTGCGAAAGATGAGATCTTCGGAACGGTTGAGGCAGTTAAGACCGTATCAGACTTGTTTTTGCCACTATCAGGAGAAGTGATAGAGTTTAATGAAGAGCTAGACACGGCTCCAGAACTAGTTAATTCAGACCCTTATGGAGCTGGCTGGATGATTAAGTTGAAAGCTTCTGATATATCTGAGGTTGATTCATTGCTTTCAGCAGCGCAGTACAAAGAACTTATTGGTGCATAAAAATATATTTTTCTGGCTTGCTTTTATCTGGACAGCTCTTGTAATCATGTTGAGTTTGGTCTCTTTTTCTGGAGCACCAAAAATGATTAAAACAATTGGCGCCAATGACAAAGCAATTCACTTTGTGTTTTATTTTGTATTTGTTTTTCTGTGGGGTAATTATTTATTTTCGGAGAAAAAAATACAAAATAAAACACTTTTTTCTATTGTTATAGTTGCAGTTACACTAGGTGGAATAATGGAAATATTCCAAGAATTATTTACCGAACATCGTATGGCTGATTGGTATGATATGCTTGCAAATACAATCGGAGCAGTTTGTGGAACAATCGCCTTGTGGTTGTATAAAAACAAAAAGAAATAACACTTATGAATATCAAACAATACTTAGATTCTACCTATCTAAAAACACCCGAACAAGCCAATTTATCTGAAGAGGCAAATACAGCGGTAGCCGAAACTTTTATCAAAGAAGCCATCGCTGAGCACTTTAAACTCATTATGATTCGACCCGAGATGGTCGCTTTGGCACGAAAAAGTGTTGATAAAGCAGCATCAGCGGTTTTGGTAGGGACAGTCATTGATTTTCCACAAGGAAATTCGGCAATCGAAGATAAATTACAAGAGGCACAACAAGCCATCGACAACGGAGCAGACGAACTTGACTTTGTTATCGACTATACAGCATTTAAGAATGGGGATTCTCAAAAACCTAAACAAGAAGTCTTAGCCTGCACAAAACTTGGCTTAGACAATCGCAAAGCTGTGAAATGGATTATCGAAACAGCAGCGCTCAGCCCAATGCAAATTGTCCAGTTATCGGCACTTATAAAAAATGTAGTTATTGCTAATTTTGACGAAAAACAATACGACAAGATCTTCGTAAAGTCATCTACAGGATTTTATAAAACGCCCAACGGAGAGCCTAACGGAGCGACGGAAGAGTCTGTGCGATTGATGATGGAAAATGCCTATCCGTTGCCGGTAAAAGCTTCGGGAGGAGTCCGCTCGTTAGAAGAGGCAACACAAATGCTAAAGTTAGGCGTAAGACGCATCGGTACTTCATCGGCAAAAACAATCGCTGACGGAGGACTGTCAACTAATACGTATTAGGATTATGAAAAAAGAAGTACTATTTATAGCCCTTTTAGGACTGCAATTTGCAATTGCTCAGCCCAGATACTCAGAGAAACCATTGGTTTATCAAGGTTGTGAAGAGGTAGATGCCAAGCAAACAGAAATTTGTTTTTACAACAAAATACAAGAGTTCGTATTTCAGAATTTTGAAGTGCCAGAAGTAGCGATCAAAGACAATTATACTGCTGAAGTAAAAGTTCTTTTTCAGGTTGATGATAAGGGTTTTTTTAAAGTATTACACACCAATTCATCGTATCCAGAAGTAATTGCTGAGGTAAATAGGGTTTTTTCTGAAGTGCCAAAAGCTACTCCAGCCATGTATAACGGCAACCCTACATTTGTCAAATATAACCTGACATTTTTGATTCCGCTAAAACAGCCAGAGCTTCTTTCGCTCACACAGCTAGAAGATAGCAAGCCTGTATTTGTGAAAACTAATAATATCCCACTTAACGAATTAGACAGTATTGTGTATCATAAATTTGAAAATCCACAATATAAAAGTCATCTGAATATTTCGTTTTCGCACAGCATGTATGCACAGTTTGACAGGGCTATGAATCAGGTGGGTGCCAATAACCACACCGCTCAAAAACCTTATACCTATGCAGAAGTTGCCAAATATTACGACCTAGAAAAAAGCCATGTTGACTTGTATAAAAACAAAGAAAGTTGGTTTGGTCGCAAACTTTGGAATGAGAATATGGTGACCATTCAAGGAGAGAATTACTGGTTTACGCTCAACCCAATTGTAGATTTGCGCATGGGTGACGATAAAGAAAGCAAAAAATCTACCTACATCAACACTAGAGGATTGCAGGTACAAGGAGCTCTTTCAAAAGAATTGAGTTTCACTTCAACTATTTACGAAAGCCAAGGCCGGTTTGCTGATTATTATAATCAATATGCTGCATCCATCAAACCAAGTGGAGGAAATCCAGCAGTCATTCCTGGGATAGGAATTGCCAAGGAGTTCAAAACAGATGCTTTTGATTTCCCCTCTGCTGATGCAAATTTGACTTTCACTCCGAATCAGTTTATCAACCTTCAGTTGGGTTACGGAAGAAGCTTTATCGGAGACGGATATCGCTCGCTATTGCATAGTGACGGGGCGTCGCCTTATCCATACTTTAGGATTAATACTACTTTTTGGAAAATAAAATATTCGAACAACTATATGTGGCTGAAAGATTTACGACCTGAAAACACAGTTGACGGAACTTATGCTACTAAATATATGGCTAATCATTACTTGAGCTGGAACGTTTCTAACAAACTTAATATTGGGTTTTTTGAATCTGTGGTATGGACCAATTCTAACGACAGAGGTTTTGATATGAGTTTTGCTAACCCAATTATTTTCTTCAGGACTGTTGAGTTTAATTCGTCTTCAAAATCAGGAAATGCCTTGCTTGGACTTACCTCAAAATTCAAGTGGAATAATCAATTGAATTTCTATGGTCAGTTCCTGATAGATGAATTTGCATTAGAAGATGTCAAAAAAAGAAATGACAGTTGGAGAAATAAGTTTGGATATCAAATTGGAGTGAAATATTATGATGCTTTTGGGGTCGATAACTTACTACTTCAAGCGGAATACAATATTGTACGCCCATATGTGTATTCGCACTCAAATCCGCTTACTAACTATGCACACAACAACCAAAGTATGGGTCACCAATGGGGAGGAAACTTCAAGGAAGCAATTTTTGTTGCGCGTTATTTCAAAGGACGCTATTTTGTAGATGCCAAAGCAACTATCGGTAAACGTGGGTTGGACTTTAATACGGCTACCGATAACTTTAACTACGGAGGTAATATCTTTTTATCATACAATGACAACCGTCCTTATAATACTGGAGTCTTAGCTGGCCAAGGAAATTCAACAGATATTTTCATAGGTGATATTCAAGCGGGATATTTGATTAATCCAAGTACTAACCTAAAGCTTTTTGCAAATGTAACCTACAGAAGTTTCAATCCGCAAGCTAATACACCAACAACTTTTGATCAAAACACGACTTGGTTCTCTATCGGGCTTCGCTCAGATATGTTTAACTGGTATTTTGATTATTAGGTCAATTAAATTTCCCTTATTTACATAAAGAATATGCGTAAGATTTTAGTATTTATAGTTCTTTTTAGTGGTTATTTGACTGTGTTTGCTCAGTCGACCAAAAAGGTCTTCTTTGTAGGTAATAGTTATATGGACGTAAACAATTTGCCTAATTTGATTCATAACGTAGCCAATTCTACACAAGATGTGCTTAATTACCAAGCACATACGCCAGGAGGCTCAACCTTTCAGCAACATGCGACTAACCCAACGGTGCTGAACACCATCAACCAAGGCGATTGGGATTATGTAGTTTTGCAACAACAAAGCCAGATGCCTGCTTTTCCGATTACGCATGTTCAAAACAATACATTCAATTACGCCACACAACTCTCCGATGCTATAAAATCTGCTAACGATTGCGGAAGCGTAATGTTTTTTATGACTTGGGGTTACAAGAATGGTGATGCGACAAACTGCCCTTATATTCCCTATATATGTACTTATGAAGGTATGGATGATATGATTTATCAACGTTATATGCAAATGGCAATTGACAATGATGCTGTAGTGTCGCCAGTAGGAAGAGTTTGGAGAGCGATACGCACAGCTTATCCAGATTATGAGTTATTCCAAAGTGACAACTCTCACCCTTCTCTAATGGGTTCTATGGCAGCTGCTTATGCCTTCTATACGGTTATTTTCAAAAAAGATCCAAGTCTCATTACTTATGACGGAGATTTGAATCCTATACAAGCTCAGAATATCAAACAAATCGTAAAGACTGTGGTATATGACCAGTTGCTTACCTGGAAGGTAGGCGAAAATGATATTACGACTCGTTTTGATTATGTGATGGATAATAATATAGTTTCATTTACTAATACCAATACTACAGCAACTACTTTTTTATGGGATTTTGGTGATGGCACTACTTCTACCGAAGAGCATCCTACACATACCTATGAAAACAATGGAGTTTACCAAGTAAGCCTCACCTCAAATGCTTGTGATGAGACCTCTACTAAAATTAAATCGGTTGAGATAAGTTCTCTCAGTAATACTGATTTTACTATAGAACAACTACGCATTTACCCAAATCCGGCTGTTGACTATGTTTATTTAAACACTACTGATAGCAGCTCGATTAGAATCTTTGACAATACGGGCAAAGAACTCAAAACAACTATTTCCCAAACCGAAAATAACTACCGATTAGACATCAGCGCGTTTAGTAGTGGGGTGTATTTCATTCAAGTTCAAAGAGACAGCCACACACAAACTTTTAAGATATTTAAGAAGTAAATCTTCCTTCTAGTAAAGATAGCTACAACTAAAACTAAAATCCCAAGATACAACCTTGGGATTTTTTGACTTTTAAGAGTATCCTCTTCTGATGTGATGTGTTTTTCAGTAGCTATTCTGTAAAAACCTTCACATTTTTCAACTTATTTTAAAATAGACAACAACTTGATTATCAGCATTAAAGAAAATTAAAAATACTTGAAAGTATTGTTTCAGCTGATTTTTATGTTGAGATTGTTTGCTTTAGATAGATTTGTGAAATAAATGTTATGAATCTTCAATAGGTAAATAGTAGATATATCCATAAGAGTGATTTAGCTAGAGGATTGTTTCATAAGCAGTACTAAAGATATGAGAGATTTATTATGTCAATCCTTGTTTTAATTCCCTTCTCTATTGGAGTTTTCTTAATATGGAAGTTTGAAGTTGGCTCAAAAATTCCCAGAATACTAGTAAGTTTTTTTTTTGGCATATTAGTACTCGGAAACTTGATAAAACCAAGTTCTACTACTATAGCACAAGAAGGGCTTTATAAGAAAGAAGGTAATGTTGTACTATCTTATTTATACTTAATACCTGATACAAATAGAAAATCAAGAGATGGAGGCTCTCTCGGAAGAGGGCTTTTTGGCCCTTCATCTAATAAAGATACTTTTTCAATTATTAAAGGGAGTTATTTTTTAGCTAAAGATAGTCTGATCACCTTTAAATGGGAAGAGCCTGGAGGGCCTGATACAGGGATTTATAAAAAAGATGAGATTGTAATTACGTGTTTAACAGGAGGAGATGTTATTTATAAATTAGTAAAAGATTAAATACTACCCGTTGGGTGAAATTAAAAATAGATTGATTTTTCCGTCAGTTCGAGTGATTTT
>CAZRCB010000046.1:0-14269 GCA_964598455.1 uncultured Flavobacterium sp. | reverse complement strand
ATAGCAATCACACCCGAAAGCCACTGTAGGTCTTCTATTTTCGTAAATACATACGCCAGCGGATCGCCTACGTTGAGCTCTGAATAATGTACCATACCCGTAATTACTAAGGCAATAGCGATATAGAGAATCGTACAGATAATGATGGCTAGGAATATCCCTCTCGGCAAGTCGCGCTGCGGATTCTTACATTCTTCAGCCGTAGTAGAAATAGCATCAAATCCGATATAGGCGAAAAAAACCGAGCTAATTCCTGCCAAAACCCCACCCACGCCATTGGGCGCAAACGGACTCCAATTATCGGTATTCACATAAAAAGCACCTACGACAATAATCAATAACACCACAGCCAATTTCAGGATAACCATAATATTACTCGCCTTGCGGCTTTCGTTTATGCCTCTGTAAACCAAAGCTGTAATCAGAAAAGTAATAACAAGTGCAAAAACATCCACCACAAGCGGAAAACCGACATTTGGCGCATGAGAATAGGCTAGATATTTGGGTACTTCAAGTGAGAATTGCGAGGATGCAGCTAAGCTTTCTAGTGTAGCGCCTTTAGAGAGTTCGTTATGAATCAAAAAGAAGCCTTCTTTTGCCGTAAAAAAATCCATTGTCATCCATTCGGGGACGTGAATTCCGGGGATGCCGTTGAGTAAATTAGTGAAATAATCACTCCACGAAATCGCCACTACTATGTTTCCGATGGCATATTCCATAATCAGTGCCCACCCGATAACCCAAGCGAACAATTCGCCAAAAGCGACATAACTATAGGTATAGGCACTACCCGAAACGGGAACGAGCGATGCGAATTCAGCATAAGCAAAAGCAGTAAAGGCACAGGCAAGTGCCGTAAACAGAAACAAGAAAACCACCGCAGGTCCGCCTTCATAACTCGCCCTTCCGATGGTTGAGAAAATTCCAGCTCCGATAATTGCGGCTATCCCAAAACCAGTGAGATCTCTGACACCTAAATGTTTTGAAAGGCTGTTTTTTTCTGCACTAGCTAATATTTCTGAAACGGATTTCTTACGGAATAGGTCTTGGAATGACATAACACAAAATTAGATTTGTAAATATATGAATTTAACCCAAAGTGCTTCCGCTATCCAAATAATTTTTAAAGCTATTTTTTGGTTTCTATGCTACCTTCTTCTTGGTTTTTTTCATTTTGTTAATCCAAATAAAAATTCCAGTAATAGGCAATGAAGTAGCAATTAAACAAGCGATGAAATAGATGATTTTTGAGAATAATCCGTAGATAGTTCCCAAGTGTAAGGCTTTGATTTGTTTGCTTATTTTTTCTCCGAAAGACAAATCATCAAATAGGTCAATTTTGCTGACAGTTCCAGTAAGAGCGTCAATACTTACTTTGTCAGAAGCTTCTACATTAAACCTCTTTTTATTGTATTTGGTCACTTCATAACCCGATTCTTTAGGTACAGAGATAATTGTTTTTCCGGTATAAGTTAATTCGAGATTGGCAATTTCAAGTGCTTCTTCGTAGGTAATTGTTGGAATAAACGTCTCTTTTTTTTCTTCTTGTTTACCTCCTAGGTTGCGGGACTCCTTTTCTTTTCCAGTAAGGATTTTATGCAAACCGTGGTTGTACCATTCAAAAGACCAAGTCAGTCCAGTGAGACACATAATAAGCAAGAGGAACAAACTATAAAACCCGAGTGCATTGTGCAAATCGTGATTGATACGCTTCCAATTGGCTTTAAACTTGATTTTAAATCCAGGTTTCAAGCTCTTCCAGCCTTTGATTCTTTTTGGAAACCATAAAATAAGTCCAGAAATACACAGAAACGTAAAGATAAGTGTAGCAATTCCGACGATAGGTCTTCCGATTTCCATATCTAGCAATAACCAGCGGTGAAGCTTGAAAACGGTCATAAAAAAATCAGTTGCTGGACCTTTGGTTTCTCCGATAACTTCTCCTTTATACGGATTTACCATAAAGTTGGTTCCTCTGCGGTCGTCTTTGTTCGTTTTTACATTGATTTCATAAGGTCGCGAAGGCTCGTCAGTAAAACTAACTCTAGTAACTTTTCCTTTTGTCGTAGCTTCTGTAATGGCGATTAGTTCAGCTACACTGTGTTTGTTTTCTGTTACTTCTATGTTGTATTTCTCAGGCTCTATCCATTCTTCGATTTCTGTTCTGAAGGTGTAAATTGTTCCGGTAAGACAGACTATCACTAAAATCAATGAGCTGCCGATACCTAGCCAAAGATGTAAATCATTGATGAGTTTCCTAAATGAATATTTTGTTTGTACTGCCATTTTTGAAGTGAAAAATAAGATGAAGACCGATGAATTGAGTTTTAATATAACAACAAAAGACCCATAGATAGTAGAGTCTTTTGTTGTGGTGTTTTGTGTTTTTAGAAATTATATCCTACAGACATCGCTATGTTTCTCGGATCAATTTGGTTGATGTATCCACCTCTGAAATACGAGTTCAGGCCTACTTCGTCCGTAATATTATTGAAGAATACTTTGGCTACGATTGACTTATAGGTATATCCCAACTGAGCGTTTAGCGTTGTGTAAGCTGGCATATCAAAAGGTGCTATTCCACCCATATTTCCGTGTCCGTCTGGAGCAAGGCTGTATTCATTCACTGGGCGTTTCCCTACGAAATACAATCCTGCACTCATGGTCAATCCTTTTAGTTTTCCTGCATTAAAGTTATATTGAATCCAGCTATTTGCGGTGTGTTCAGGTGCATTCATCGGTGCTGAACCATTGACATATGAAGGCGAATTCTCATATCTCGCGTCTAAATAGGCATAACCGAGCATTAAAGTCAAATCTTCTGTGATGCGTCCGCTGAGCTCAGCTTCAATTCCGTCACGCACTAAATCTCCGGCTTTGAAGTAATAACCTGTTGGAGTATTTGTCCCTACAATATATTCGCTATTTGATAGGTTTGAGGTAAGAATATGAAAGTAAGTCAAATTAAATTGCAAACGATTAGCTAGCCACTGTGTTTTGAAACCTGTTTCGTATTGTTCTGTGATTGATGGTCCGATCTCAGAGCCATCATTCATCAGATTTGAAGCAGAACGCAGACTAGTAGAGTTCGTATATGAGGCAAATAAATTTATATTGCTGATCGGAGAAACCATAACTCCAAGGCTTGGGTTCCAAGCTGATTGTCTTTTTGAGGCAGTTCCGCTAACGTCTTTGACATAGATTTCAGAGTAACGAATACCTAAGAATGCTTTTAGGTATTTGTTGAATTCGATGACATCTTGTGCTAAAACTCCAAAAGTTTCGTAGTCTGCTACTACGGGAGTTAGAGCTTTAAATTTGATATCACTAGCATTCATTTCTTTTCCGTCAGTGGTTGTCAGTGGTATTTGTTGCAGGTCATTTGAAAAATTGCCCATCACATCGATTTGGTCAATTACGCCTATCTTTTTTCCGTCTAATTGTGTTTCGAAGCTGGTAGTTGTAGCAAAAGCGGTGCGGTAATCAAATCCGATTTGAGCCAGATGTTTTATAGAACCTGTTTTTAAATTTTCTCCTATGAAGTCAAACTGGAACGTTGAATTCTGGTCATCTCTAAGGCTTTTCGCAAGACTTCTGTTCAAAATATTAAAATCTTTATCTTTAAAAGCTGCTTTAGCCGAAGTAGAAATGCTTTCTACTTGATAACTCGAGGTTCCATAAGCTGCACGAACTTTGAATAAATCACTAATTTCATGATCGATACGAGCCATAAAACTTGTCATCTTAGTATTGTTATTGTCTGAGCGGAATCCTAAGAACTTATCGTTTGGCAACACATACAATGCATTTGTACCTTGGTCAGCAGCTAAGTTAATCGCAGAGGTATGTGGCGTTCTGTTGTCATTAAAATAATCAGATTCTACTACAATTGTAGTTTTCTCAGAGGCTTTCCAAGCTAGTGAAGGGTTAAAATAAACTCTATTTGCGTTCACTATTTTTCTGTAACTATCCGCACGCTCATAGGCTCCGTTAAATCTTACGGCTACTGAACCTTGTTTATTTAGGGTTTGTTGTACATCAAAAGTCGGTCTAAGCTGATTCCAACTGCCATAACGAACAGCTACATTACCGCTGTCATAAAAGTTGGGGGTTTTAGTCACTATGTTTATCACACCTCCTGCATTCCCGATATCAGTAATTACACCTTGAGTAATAGCAGCAGAACCTTTGATCATTTGTATTGATTCTACACCTTGCATATCGACTACTCCCGAAGCGGTCTGAAACTGAGAATCCATTCTGATTCCGTTTTTCAAGACAGGTACACCTCTAAATCCCCTAGTGGACATTGATTCTTTTACACCACCGTAGCTACCAAACAATGTTACACCCGGAATATTCTTGACAGCATCAGTAATAGTTAACGCACCTTGGTCTTGGATTACTTTATTAGAAATTACAGAAACGGTCTGTATATTGTCAGAGGGTTTGATAGGCAAACGGGTAATCATTTCTATACCCTTTGGTTTTTTGTTGCGCTCACCAAAAACCTCTATTTCCTCAATGACTGTTGCTTTAGGCTCTAAAGCTATTCTCAGATATTCCTTGGGTGCATCTACTACCAAAGTTGAGACCTTAGGCGTATAACCCATAGTAGAGATATTTAGGATATAGCTTCCGTACTTTAAATTGTTAAAATGCAGTAAGCCTTTTTCATCGCTCAATACAATTTCGTTCGTTCCCTCTATACTTGCACTTACGTAGGCTATAGCTTGGTTGTCATTGTCAACTACTTTTACTTCTACTTCTGATGTTTGTGCAAAGGAGATTCCGCAAGCACAAGCAACAGATATAAACAATAATGATTTTAAGGGCTTCATATAGTATTTTTATTTAGACTTGTTTTAAACAGAGGCAAATGTATAATCAATCTAAATAAAAACAAAGGAATTTTTTATAATTTTTTTAGAGGAGTTAATTATATGATTTTCGCCTGTTCATAGGGCTTTAGATAGTGTTTGGTATAGTTAGCTCATAGGGTTAAAAAAAGTATTGGTTCATCAAAAAATTTTATATAAAAGTTTAGAATCAACATTTTTGAGTGGTTATCTTGAATTTTTGTACATTCGCAAAAATTGATTTTTAAAACCTATATATATGACACTTATTAAATCTATATCGGGCATCAGAGGTACCATTGGTGGGAAAACGGGAGATAATCTAACTCCAGTTGATGCCGTAAAATTCGCTTCTGCTTATGGAACTTGGCTAAAACAACACCATAAAAAAGAAAAACTAACAGTTGTAATCGGTAGAGATGCACGTATTTCAGGACCTATGATCCAAAACTTAGTCGTAAACACACTTATTGGACTTGGTGCCAATGTAATTGATTTAGGACTATCTACCACTCCTACTGTCGAGATAGCAGTTCCATTAGAAAAAGCCGATGGCGGAATCATCCTTACGGCTTCGCATAATCCAAAACAATGGAATGCACTGAAGTTGCTCAACGAAAAAGGCGAATTCTTAAGTGGTGATGATGGAGCAAAAATTCTAGAAATAGCTGAAGCAGAATCTTTTGAATTTGCTGATGTAGATAATCTAGGTCAAATTACTTTCAAAGACAACTATATGGATTTGCATATTGACCAAGTACTAAGCCTTCCACTAGTGGATGTAGCTGCAGTCAAAGCCAAGAAATTCAAAGTTGTAGTGGATGGCGTAAACTCTTCAGGTGGGATTGTTATTCCAGATTTATTAGAAAAAATGGGCGTTGAGGTAGTGAAATTATATTGTGAGCCCAACGGACACTTCCCTCATAATCCAGAACCACTAAAAGAACACCTTACAGATATTTCTGCACTCGTAGTCAAAGAAAAAGCAGACCTAGGTATCGTAGTTGATCCAGATGTTGATAGATTGGCCTTCATATCTAACAATGGTGAGATGTTCGGTGAGGAATACACCTTAGTAGCCGTTGCTGATTATGTACTCTCTAAAACACCCGGAAACACGGTTTCAAATATGTCATCGTCAAGAGCACTCAGAGATATTACGCAAAAGCACAACGGAAGCTATACAGCCAGCGCAGTAGGAGAGGTCAACGTAGTAGAATTGATGAAAGCAACTAACGCTATTATTGGCGGAGAAGGAAACGGCGGAATTATCTATCCTGAGATTCATTACGGACGTGATGCTTTAGTAGGTGTTGCTTTGTTCTTGACGCATTTGGCAAAACAAGACCTAAACGTAGCTGAACTCAGAGCTAGCTATCCGCAGTATTTTATGAGTAAGAACAAAATTGAACTCACGCCTCAAATTGATGTAGATGCCATTCTAGAAGCGCTTACAGCGAAATACAAAAATGAGCAAATCACAACTATTGATGGCGTAAAAATCGACTTCCCGACCAATTGGGTGCACCTGAGAAAATCAAACACTGAACCGATTATCAGAATCTATACCGAGGCGATGTCCCAACAAGAAGCCGACGCTTTGGCACAACGATTCATAAACGAAATCAAAGAGTT
This sequence comes from uncultured Flavobacterium sp., assembly GCA_964598455.1. Classification (GTDB taxonomy): domain Bacteria; phylum Bacteroidota; class Bacteroidia; order Flavobacteriales; family Flavobacteriaceae; genus Flavobacterium. The sequence continues at coordinate 7,775 of CAZRCB010000046.1, read as the reverse complement.
GATTTAATACAAAAAAAGAAAAGCCGTTTCAAATCCTGAAACGGCTTTTTTGATTTACATATTTTTTAATTCCTCTAGGTATAATCTATCATTGGATAGCCTCGGAATCTTGTTCTGCCCGCCTAGCTTATCGCGTTGTTTCAGCCAATCATAAAAGAGATTTTTTCGGGCTATATTCAGCACTGGCGGATTTAAGGTCATATTATTCGTTCGTTTGGCTTCGTAATCTGAATTCAAACTCTTGAGCGTATCGTCTAATACTTTTTCGAAGCGTTCCATGTCTTTCGGACATTCTTTGAATTCGATCATCCACTCGTGTGCCCCTTTTTCTTTATCCACCATAAAGATGGGTGCTACCGTATAGTCTAAAACATCGGCACCCGTAACTCTACAGGCTTCAGCAATGGCTCTATCTGTATTTTCTATCATCAATTCTTCTCCAAACACATTGATGTGGTGCTTGGTTCTACCCGTAATTTTGATTCGATACGGACTAAGCGACGTAAAGCGAACGGTATCTCCTATCAAATATCTAAACAAACCTGAATTGGTTGTGATGACAATCGCATAATTCTTGCCTAGCTCAACCTCTGATAATCTGATAATTCTCTGCTTAGACGTTCCAAAACCATCCATCGGAATAAATTCGTAGAAAATTCCGTAATCCAGCATCAAAAGCATCTGGTCAGAATTGTTCAGATCCTGAAGTGCAAAAAAGCCTTCTGAGGCATTATATATTTCGTAGTAATTAAAATCTGGTTGCGGAAGTAGTTTTTTGTATTGCTCACGATAAGGTTCGAAACTAACACCTCCATGAAAATATACTTCTAAATTAGGCCAAATCTCCAACAGGTTTTTCTTTCCTGTGGTTTCTAATGCTTTATTTAGCAATACCAACATCCAAGAAGGCACACCAGCAAAACTCGTTACATTCTCATTATAAGTCTCTTTGATTATGGCAGAAAGCTTCTCATTCCAATCCGAAAGTTGCGAGACCCTATTGCTAGGCGTACTACTAAACTCCGCCCAAATCGGTAAGTTCTCTATAAGTATGGCCGATAAATCTCCGAAGTAGGTATTATTATCCGCGTATAGTTGTTTGCTACCACCCAATCTTAGGCTTTTCCCCGTAAAGAGTTGAGAGTTTTCGTTGTTGTTTAGGTATAGACAAAGCATATCTTTCCCTGCTTTGAAATGGCAGTCTTCTAGTGCCTCAGTACTCACAGGAATAAATTTGCTTTTGGCATCCGTAGTGCCACTTGATTTAGCAAACCACTTGATTGGCGTATTCCAAAAAACATTGGGTTCGCCTTTTCGTGCTCTTTCTATGTAAGGTTGCAGGTCTTCATAGGTCACAATCGGAACATTTTCAGAAAAAGTTGCATACGAATGTATGGACGAAAAACCGTATTTCTTACCTAAAACCGTATGCTCAGCACTATGTAACAAACTCAGCAACAGCTCTTCCTGAACTTCATTGGGGTATTTCATAAACAACTCAATCTGGTGAATTCTCTTTTTAAGAATCCAAGACGCAAACGAGTTTATAATAGAAAGAGGCATTTTTTAGTATCTTTACAAACGGTAAAAATAATTAAAATTCTTATGTATTTCGAATTTGTACTTACAAAAATGCAAACTGAACTTACAAAACCAGTTCAGTATTACCTGTTTTCTAACAATATCTCTCTAAATATCAATCAATTATTAGACAAAGAGGTTACTATTGAGCACATTGGTTTTGAATGTTTAAGTTGTAAGCAACCAAAAAAGATTTTCCGTCAAGGCTTCTGCTATGACTGTTTTTACAGCTCACCACTCGCTGGCGAGTGGATCATGAAGCCCGAACTCAGCACGGCACATCTAGATATTCAAGACAGAGATCTCGAGTATGAGAAAAGAGTGCAATTACAACCACATATTGTGTATTTTTCAGTTTCGAGCGAATTAAAAGTAGGTGTCACCCGAAAAACCCAAGTTCCCTACCGATGGATTGATCAAGGCGCCGTGCTAGCACTTCCAATTGTAGAAGTACCCAACCGCTATTTAGCAGGAATCACAGAGGTAGCCCTCAAAGAGCACTTCTCTGATAAAACTAATTTTAGAAAAATGCTTCAAAATGAAGTTCCAGAATTTGATTTAGTCCAAGAAAAACAGAAAGTTAGAGAATATCTGCCTGAAGAAGTATTGTCATTTTTTGATGCCAATCATGATAGTATTACTCAGATCGAATATCCAGTCTTGCAATATCCAGCCAAAATAAACTCCTTAAACATTAGTGTAAACCCCATTTATAGAGGCAAACTCAAAGGGATCAAAGGACAATACCTCATTTTTGAAGACCAAACAGTATTCAATGTGCGTACGTATGAAGGCTTTAAAGTTAGACTCGAAATTAACTAAATTATTCTATACCATCGTTTGTTATGAAATATACAAGACTTACCAAAGAACAATTTGAAGAACTACACCACGAATTTGCAATCTTCTTAGCTTCTCAAAATATTGACAAAGCTGAATGGGAAAAGCTAAAATCTAGCCAACCTGAAAGGGGCGAACAACAACTCGACATTTTTTCAGATATGATCTGGGAAGGAGCTTTAAACAAAGTGGAGTTTTTAGAACACTTCTCTAAAAACTATATCTTTATATTTTACTTTGCGCAAAACCAAGCCCACTCTATAGTGGTTAAAACCACCGACAACTCAGTTGATTTTACTACTTCAGAAGGTCTTGAATGGCTCACGGAGAACATCTCCTCAGACAAAATAGAAGTCACACAAGGCAAGAAAACCTTTGATGACAAGCACCAAGCAATCTTTGACCTTATCCGCAAAGGAGCCACAATATGCGATGGCAAGCTCTATAAACAATTAGTGATAAGCTTAGAATTGGAGTTAGATTTTTAAGCACGCACTATATTTGAATCCAATTTTTTACATCTAACAGCATAAAACCACTAGGTATTTGTTGTATATTTAAGGACAAGAACTCAATCAGATTCGATTATCAATTCAAATCATTTACTGCTGTAGACAAAGAAAACATACAACCGCAAACACAAACTAACGACCCGTTACACGGCGTTAAACTCATAAACATTCTAGAAGTGCTAGTAGAGAATTACGGATGGGAACACTTGGCGACAAAAATAGATATCAATTGTTTTAAGTCTAACCCTTCGATCAAATCCAGCCTTACTTTTCTAAGAAAAACCCCCTGGGCAAGAGCAAAAGTAGAGCAGATTTATTTAGATTTAGAAAAGAAAAAATAAACACCTATAATCAATACATCCTGATGCAAGAAACAGAAGAGCATACCATCGTCTATCTACTCGCCCAGCAACGCGTTTTTTTTGCAACTCATCAAACCAAGGATATTGACTTTAGGTTGAGCCAATTGCGCAAACTCAAAAAAGCAGTGTTTCAATACGAGCAAAAAATAGCAGATGCCCTGTGGCTAGACTTGCATAAATCTCCAGAAGAAGCTTATCTGACCGAAACTAGCCTCGTATTAAGTGAAATTGACAATCATATCAAACACCTGCAATATTGGGCAAAACCTAAAACTGTCGGGACACCTATTCATCTGTTTCCGTCTTCGAGCAAAATTGTCTACGAACCTCTTGGAGTAGCGCTGATTGTCGCTCCGTGGAACTATCCCTTTCAACTGCTTTTTAACCCATTAGTCGGGGCAATCTCTGCGGGTTGTTGTAGCTTGCTCAAACCCTCGCCTGATACGCCTCATATTGCCAAAGTGATGCAAGAGATAATAGACAAAACCTTTGACCCAACTTATATCAGCCTTGTGCAAGGCGGACGTGAGACCAATAGTATTTTATTTGCCCAACGATTTGATCTTATCTTCTTTACCGGAAGTCCAAAAGTGGGTAAAGTAGTGATGAGAGCAGCAGCGGAACACCTGACGCCTGTCATTTTAGAACTTGGTGGCAAAAGCCCTTGTATTGTTGATGCCGATGCAGACCTAGATATCGCTGCCAAACGCATCGCTTGGGGAAAGTTTCTCAATGCTGGACAGACCTGTATAGCGCCAGATTATCTCTTTGCACATAGCACCATCAAAGACTCTTTACTAGACAAAATTTTACAGCAAATAAAGTTGATGTATGGCGAAGACAGCAAACAAAGTCGCTTTTATCCGCGCATCATCAACCCTCAAGCCATGGATAGATTGACTGAGATGCTATCTGAAGGGAAAATTCATACCGGAGGCATATTTGACAAACAAGAAAAATATATCTCTCCTACCATAATAGACCAAGTATCACCTGATTTTCTATGTATGCAGCAAGAAATCTTCGGACCTATCCTTCCGGTTATGACGTTCGATCAGCTCAACCAAGCCATAGACTATATCAATACCAACGAAAAACCATTGGCACTGTATTATTTCGGGAAAAACAAAAACGCCAATGAAATACTAGCCCAAACCTCCTCGGGTGGAGCCTGCATTAACGATGTGATATTGCATGTAGGAAACCATCATCTACCTTTTGGCGGCGTAGGTAATAGCGGAATGGGCAGCTATCACGGACACGAGAGTTTTCTGGCATTTAGCCACAAAAGAGCAGTACTCACCACTCCTACTTGGATGGATATTCCGTTTAAATATGCGCCTTTTAAGTTTTTCAAACTGCTTAAAAAATTTATCTAAACCCAAAAAAAACTGCAAGTATAAATCTTAACATCTAATACACATACTATGGCATTTTATGATCTTGAAGCAGAAAAAATAAATGGCGAAACTATCGCTACGAATACCTACAAAGGCAAAACCATTATAGTGGTAAATACTGCTAGCAAGTGCGGATTCACACCTCAGTACGAAGGATTGGAACGACTCTATCAGCAATACAAAGCACAAGGGTTGGTAGTTTTAGGTTTTTCCTGCAACCAATTCGGCAAGCAAGAACCGGGTTCAGCTGAGGATATCATGAATTTTTGTCAGATAAACTACGGCGTAAGCTTTCCTATGTTTGCCAAAGTCGATGTGAATGGCGAATCAGCGCACCCCCATTTTTAAGTTGCTTAAGGCAAAACTTTCAGGCGGAATTTTGGGTCGCAGGATTAAATGGAATTTCACCAAGTTCGTTATCGACAATCAAGGAAATCCCATAAAACGCTTTGCCCCTACAACTAAACCAGAGAGCATAGAAAAGCTAATTATAAAACTCCTAAACAAGGCATAGGCAACAGATAGGAATAGGATGAATTTCTGTGCACCGACCGAATATTTTTGAGCTTCTGTAGTGTAGTATAAAACTTAACCAAAGAATCTTATGGAAAAGCTATCTGCTGAATAGATAAATGCAAAAAGATTATTCACTTCTCGACGACCAATTTATATTATATATTCCTGAGTTTTATTCTTGTTCTCACTTAGATAAAACACAACTTTAGAATTCTGTAAAAAACACAAAAGCCATTCAATCTCTTGAATGGCTTATCTATGTTGTGCTCCCCCTCTTGGGCTCGAACCAAGGACCCTCTGATTAACAGTCAGATGCTCTAACCAACTGAGCTAAGGAGGAAAATTCTGTGTGGTAAATCCCTCACATTTTTCTGACGGCAAATATACGACTACTTTTGATATCTCCAAAAAAAATCTACGAAAAAGTAGCACTTTTTTTTAGATTTTTTTTGACCTAAAACCTAACTTGTTATTGATGAGCAGGTTTGATCAAATCGTTCACAGTCTTAACTGGGCTAAAAGTTTTGATAGACACCTCAATAAATACAGAAATCCAGTCTGCCATTGCTCCATTCCACAATCCAGGGAGCTCATAACCTAAGATCGGATAGCCATCTTTGGTCTTTTCAGTCAAAAATCCTGTATTATTATCTCTGTAATTTATTAAATTAAACTTATCTCCATTATAGTCTTTGATTCCACAGACTAAATCTACGGGGTTGAAATGTGTTGCAGACTCTAAAATCTGTTTCTGTACTTCGTCAACTCTATTTATTTGGGAACTCTCCACAATTTGCAGTGTCAACTCTCCGTCCGTATTTCTGACCCAGAACGGACCTCCGCCGGGCTCTCCTTCGTTCTTTACCATTCCGCATACTCGTAGTGGTCTATTTAGCTTGGCTTGTAATAACTCAATTTGTTCAGCTAAGGATTGATACTTAAAATCATCCGGCAGGATTATATTCAGTTGTTTTTTAGCGAATTTGCTTATATCCATTACTTCTTCTTGTGATAGATTCTGATCTAACTGTCTCAAATACGCAAAAACCTGATTCTGTAATTCGATAAGCACTCCGCCTAGGGCTTTTTTATAGAAAACAATATCATCGTGATAGACATCGCTGACATTGTCTATATTTTTTATGAATACTATATCTGCATTAAGTTCGTTGAGGTTCTCTAATAAAGCTCCGTGTCCTGATTGTCTAAAGAGTATTTTGTTGTCATCTTCGTTCCTAAAAGGAGTTTTATCAAAATGAACCGCTAGGGTATCTGTAGATTTTTTCTGATACGAAAAGTCGATTTCAAAAGCATGATGCCCGATTTCTGCGATTGCGCTAGAGGTTGCCTGTTCAAAAACGCCTAAATGCTCTTCGGAAATAGTGAAATGCACCTTTGTTTTGCCTTTAGAAGTTGCGTACTCTAGGGCTTCTCTGAGGTGATTGGCAACTGGTGTTTTATCTTTGTGGAAAGGCAATACACCTTTGGGCAGGTTACAATAATTCAGGTACTGTTCTGACAGCATAATATTCACGAAAGTGTGATAATAGGCTTCTTTTGTCCAGGATTTATAGTCAGCAAAATCTGTCTTGAGAATTTTCTTTACTTTCTTATAAAACGGAAACTTCTCTAATCCCGCAAAGAAGGCGTTGAGCTCGTGGGCTCTGTTGTGGTTGATATAAGCATTGATGGTTTGTGTTTCTGGATCAAAATCCCTTTTAAATTTATTTAGAAACTGAAACATCCTACTTGCAGCTCCTGAGGCTGGCACCATTTTCTGAATGTCAAATCTATCTTTCTGCGAATCAAACAATGTTACTTTCGACTGAATATCTGTGTTCGAAAGCTTTATAATCCCGTCATTGATTACTGCAGGTTTTTCGAGTTGAACAAAGGGAATTCCTTGCTCGAAGACCGCTATTTGATTCAGAACTATCGAGAGAGTCGTACCTCTCTTCTCAAATTCTACTATATCTTGTGGTACAAATCCCTTTTGCTTGGCTAGTTCCAAGTCATTGCTTAATTGTATTGCTTTTTCCATACGCTCTTCTATATTTCCTGAAATCTCTATAAAAGGTAAATCAGCATCTATTAATTTTTTTTTAAAGTAATTGTAGTGTTTTTCTCTTTCATACGGGGCATCTCGGAGTATATCCTCTTCCCAAGCCACGTCAATTTGGGTCAAAATATACAAATCATATTTTAATATTTTAACATAATAATCAAAAAAAGCATCTGATTTGCCAAAATACAACTCTGAATAGATTTTGGTTTGTATAAAATTCGTGTCACAAAACAAAAACCGATGTGCGTATTTCTCTGCCAATGCTTCTAGTTTGAGTTGTTCTTTTACAATCTTTAGATTATCGGATTGCTGGATAGATTTATTCTCAGACAGCAGTTTTTCTTCAGAGAAATCGCGCAAATATTCTCTTACCCAAGTCGTATTAAAATGGGCAGCTAATTCTCTAGCTAAAGTAGTTTTACCCGTACTTTCAGGACCTACTAAGGCAATTTTTATAAGTTTGTTTAAGCGGTGATTAAGCCCGCTTTTAGACAGTTGC
>CAZRCB010000045.1:0-14375 GCA_964598455.1 uncultured Flavobacterium sp. | reverse complement strand
TCGCAAGGTGTTTACCGTATTGCGGAAGATGCCAATTCGGGAATCAAAGAACGGATGCTGGAGGCTTTTGATACGTTCAACGCTTTGCAGATTTCCGAAAGGGTTTCTGATCACATTCATTTTGAAAACCGAAAATCAAAAGGAACGGAAAATCTGTATGGGCTGCTCCACGCTATCAAAAACAAACAGCTTATTTCGTTTACCTATCACAAATTCTGGGAAGAACAATCCGAACAACGAACTATTGAACCTTATTCTTTAAAGGAATTTGCCAACCGCTGGTATATTCTGGGGTATGATGCTTCCCGAAAAGCTATACGAAGTTTTGCTCTGGACAGATTATCAGACCTGGAAATTAAGAAACAAAAATTTATTCCTTCGACAGCTTTTGATGCGGATTTGTATTACAAAAACTCCTTCGGGATCATAAGTCCTGAAAAAGGTCAAAAACCTGAAGAAATTATGATTTCGTGTGATGCTTTTCAGGGGAAATATATCAAAGCCCTCCCCTTTCATCATTCACAACAAATCATAAAAGATGACGAAAACGAAATGATAATCAGACTGTTTTTAGTTCCGACTTACGATTTTGTTCAGGAAATTTTATCCAAAGGAAAAACTATTAAAATCCTGCAACCCCAAAGCCTTATTGATGAGGTTAAACAGATTTATCAAGCTGCTTTGGAGCAATATTGATAAGCTAATCCAATGATGTCTGAGCCTCTTTATACCACCTGTGTTTTTTGAGCAGCCTGACTGTCGGGTTTAGGAAAATCAAAAAGAAGACCGAAGTCAATGTATTGGAAACCGTAAAAGCCAAAGCTACCTGAACAGCAGGATTTGTTGTAACATTTTCTACAAATTTTTCCAAAACACTTAAAAACGGTAATAACAACAATACTCCAACCAAATTAAAGGTCGAAGCCGAAAGAGCTGTCAATCTCGACAATGGCGAAAGTTTAAAACTAACCAACAAAGCCGTCGAAGTTGTCCCGACATTGGCTCCGACCACAATCGGAATAGCAGAATCAAGCGTGATAACTCCTTGGGTTATCAGAACAATAACCAAACCGACTACAACCGAACTGGACTGAATAATTACCGTAATTATAATTCCGTACAAGATTCCCAAAAACGGATTTGATGCTTTTGATAATATTTCGATAAGCAAAGGGTCGTTTCGCAGAGGCTCCATTGCCTGACTGATGAATGTGAGCGAAAATAAAATAAATCCGAAATAGAATAAGGACTTTCCTGCTGTGGAAATTCTTGTCGGAATCATACTTACAAGCGTTCCCAGCACAATAAAAACCGGTCCTAACAAAGTTGACTGAAAAGTAACAATCCAACCTGTTGAAGTCGTTCCGATATTTGTTCCGAGAAGAATAAGCAAACTGTCTTTAAAAGTCAAAACTCCTGAACTCACAAGCGAAACCGTAAGTGAAGAAACCATCGTACTCGACTGGATAACAGCTGTGACCACTCCTCCCAACAAAAAACCTCCCATTGGGACAGCTGTAATTTTACCAATCCATCTTTGGAGTCGTTCAACTCCTAAATTTTCGATTTCCTGACTGAAATTCTGTAAACCATAAACAAATAATGCAATGGCAGAAATGATAATTATGATAGTTTGAAGCGTTTCGAAAGACATAATTCCACAAATTAAATGATATAATCAGACCTAACAGGCTTTGGAAATCTGTTAGGTCTTTTCACGTTCAAATTTAGTGAATTTTACTTTTCAATTTCCCGAAGATTTTCCATTTTCTTAAGAGCAAGGAAACCTTTGATATCCTCAAAGTGCTCTACCACTCTTTTGTTGGTGAATTCGAATACTTTAGTCACTAATCCGTCAAGGAAGTCCCTATCGTGAGAAACCAAAACTAGGGTTCCGTCAAATTCTTTGAGCGCCTGCTTGATGATGTCTTTGGTTTTCATGTCTAGGTGGTTCGTCGGCTCATCCAGAATCAATAAGTTTACAGGCTCTAATAATAGTTTTATCATTGCCAATCGGGTTTTCTCACCCCCTGAGAGTACTTTTACCTTTTTGGTTGTATCATCGCCAGAGAACATAAAAGCGCCTAACAAATCCTTTATTTTAGAGCGAATATCACCTACAGCAATTTGGTCTATTGTATCAAAAACTGTCAATTCGCCATCCAAAAGCGAAGCTTGATTCTGTGCGAAGTAACCGATAAGTGCATTGTGTCCAATTTCTAGTTTGCCTTCATAATCAACCTCCTTCATAATGGCTTTGATCATCGTTGATTTTCCTTCTCCATTCTTTCCTACAAAGGCGACCTTCTGCCCTCTTTCGACCACCATATTAGCGTCTTTAAAGATGACTTGGTCGCCATAAGATTTTGAGAGTCCATCCACGATAATCGGATATTGCCCGCTTCGCGGCGAAGGAGGGAATTTGAGTTTCAAAGCGGAATTGTCAATTTCGTCCACTTCTACTATTTCCAATTTCTCAAGCATCTTCACCCTTGACTGTACTTGTAGCGTTTTAGAATAAGTGCCTTTGAACCTTTCTATGAACTCTAGATTGTCAGCAATCATACGCTGCTGCTCGTCATAGGCTTTCTGCTGGTGTATGCGCCTTTCTTTTCTGAGTTCTAAATAATGTGAATACTTGGCTTTGTAGTCATAAATCCTACCCATCGTCACTTCTATGGTTCGGTTAGTAATATTATCTACAAATGCCCTGTCGTGAGAAATCACAATAACTGCTTTGGCCGAATTGATCAAAAAGTCTTCTAACCACTGAATACTCTCGATATCCATATGGTTTGTAGGCTCATCAAGCAGAATAAGGTCTGGTTTTTTGAGTAGTATTTTCGCTAGTTCGATGCGCATTCTCCAACCTCCCGAAAACTCTGATGTAGGTCTCGTGAAATCTTCACGTACAAAACCCAATCCTTTGAGGATTTTCTCAACTTCTGCTTCGTAGTTGACCTCTTCGATAGAATAAAATTTTTCAGAAAGCTCAGAAACGCGTTCGATGAGTTTCATATACGCATCACTTTCGTAATCCGTTCTGATGGTGAGTTGGTTGTTGATTTCCTCAATTTCATCGCGCATCCTGAAGATGTCTTCAAAAGCCTTAGAAGCTTCTTCAAATACAGTAGCCTCGTCTTGTGTCAATAAATGTTGAGGTAAATAAGCTATTACAGCATCTTTCGGTGCAGAGATACTCCCTTTGCTAGGTTTACTCGCACCGGCTATAATTTTGAGCAAAGTGGACTTTCCTGCTCCGTTCTTGCCCATTAAGGCTATTTTATCGGTTTCGTTGATCGAAAAAGAGACCTCACTAAAAAGAGTGGTTCCTCCAAACTGTACCGCAACATCATTTACTGCTATCATTTCTTGAAAAAAATTTAAGCGGCAAAGATAAGAATTTTAGGATGTAGTCAAGCTTAAATTACTTGCTTCTAAACAAAACAATTATTGAAAATACGCAAAGGCTAAACTTATTCATTACTGAAAATATTTAGCCTTCTTTTTTCTATAATCCTGTACGATAACTTACTCGAATAGCACAAACGCCTCATCTGATTACACCAAATACATATAATCCAGTCCAAAGGTTTTAGTGATTTTACTTCCGTTTACAGTCCTGTTTTCAGTATCAGGGCTCATTATAAACTCAGGTAAATCAGTAATTCCTATGCGCTTAGCCTCTCGGGTATAAAAATCTTTTCGGCTAAGGCCAATGGGTGCAACCACATTAAATATTTCGTTCTTGATAGGCTCTTCAAGGATTTTGGTTATAAATCTGATGATATCCGCTTGGTGTACTAAGTTTACAGGCTTATTGCCCGCTTCAATCACGCGTTTTTTACTCAAGGATAAAAGCGGATTTCTGTCCTCTCCTATCAATCCCCCGAGGCGAAGCACCGTAGCATTACAGATATCGGCATTCAAAAATAAATGATCCGCTTGTGCCATTTGTTTGCTTCTTGGGGTGATGGTATTCAGCGGTGTATTCTCATCTACTTCTCCTTCAAGTCCGTGGTAGGCTGAAATAGAACTGGTAAAAATAACTTCCTTGATATGGTGTTTTTCTAGATTCCGAAGTATAAAGTTAATACGCTCTGCATAGTCATACGGCGAAATTTTAGTGATTTTTGGGGGAATAGTCACAATAAGTACATCGGTATCGCTCAAGAATGCATCTAAGTTTGCGATACCTTTGGCAGTGCCTAGTTCAACTACATAACAAGGAATGTCGTGTTGCTGGAAAAACTCTACTTTATCTGGAGTTGTAGTGGATACTTTTAATTGGTGCCCTTTTTCTTTAAGAGCTAAGGCAAGTGGCGTACCTAGCCAACCTGCTCCGAGGATACTGATTTTTTTCATTCGATAAATATACGGATTATAGTAGTAGCGTAGATACAAAAACAAAAAAGTCGAAAGAGATTTCTTCCGACTTTTTTTTGAGCCTCCAGAGGGATTCGAACCCACGACCTGCTGATTACAAATCAGCTGCTCTGGCCAACTGAGCTATGGAGGCATTCAATTCGTTGCTTGATTGCGAGTGCAAATATAGATAAGATTTTTAAAGTTGCAAACAATATTTTTATTTTTTCAAGAATATTTTACAACTCATTGATTGTCTGATTCTATCTAATGAAAATATTTTTGACGATTATATATCTTCCCTCTCTTACAACAATAAGTTTAGTGTTTTCTACGTAAATTGAACTTTGAATTGCTAATTTTGTGTTTGAATTATATTAAAAATCGAAACTATCATCCTTTGAGAACTAGCCATACTTTTATTATCGAAAACCCTAAACACTTCAAACAACAGCTTTTAGATTGGGCTGACAAGTGTAGAGAAGTAGTCTATTTAGACAGTAATGATTTTCCCCAAAAGTACAGTTCGTATGATATGATTTTGGCTGTAGAGGCTTTTACGCTTATCAAAACAGATTATTTCAATGCTTTTCAGAAGCTAAGTGAATACTACCATACCACCAAAGATTGGCTCTTTGGCTACTTGTCTTATGATTTGAAAAACGACACTGAAAAATTGACTTCTAAGAACCACGACGAACTTGGCTTTGCAGATTTGTTTTTTTTTCAGCCCAAAAAAGTATTCCTACTCAAAGGAAATCAACTCGAAGTGAAATACCTATTTATGGTAGATGACGAAATACAATCAGATTTCGCTGAAATTCAAAACACAAGCCTTTTGAATCAGGCTATACCAAACAACAACCAACACGAAATCCTACAGCGCATTTCAGAAACTGAGTATTTAGAAAAAGTATCCAAAGTATTAGCACATATCGACCAAGGCGATATATATGAGGCTAATTTCTGCATGGAATTCTATGCAGAGAATGCGGAGATTGAACCCCTAGAGGTTTATAAAAAACTAAACCAACTATCAGAAGCGCCCTTTTCGGCCTATTTCAAGAACCAAAATCAATATGTTTTGTGCTCATCTCCGGAGCGATATTTGAGAAATGAAAACGGCAAAATCATCTCGCAACCCATCAAAGGAACTTCGAAGAGATATGATGATATTGAACGAGATAACACATCTAAAACTGAACTTGAAAACACCCCAAAAGAACGCTCTGAAAACATCATGATCGTTGATTTAGTCAGAAATGATTTATCCCGTACAGCAGCCAAATCAAGTGTGGAAGTAGAAGAACTCTGTAGGGTGTATAGCTTCAAACAAGTGCACCACCTTATTTCAACTATCACTTCACAAAAAGACACAGAATCATCTGTCATAGAAGTAATTGAAAAATCATTTCCGATGGGAAGTATGACTGGAGCACCCAAGGTTTCAGCGATGCAAATCATCGAAAAACTAGAAGCTACGAAACGCGGCATCTATAGTGGTGCGATAGGTTATTTTACACCTGATGGTGACTTTGATTTCAATGTTGTTATTAGAAGTATTTTGTATAATGCTGAAAATAAATACTTGTCTTTTTGGGTGGGCAGTGCGATCACTTCAAAGGCAAACCCGCAAAGCGAATATCAGGAATGTCTGCTCAAAGCAAAAGCCATGATGCAGGTCTTAGGACATTTGTAGTGGTACTTCAGAAAAAAAATTATCTTTGTTCTAACGTAAAAAAAATAGATACAATTGAGTCTTTATAAAAGTCTTTTTAAGCAAACCACCCTCTACGGATTAGCCACAGTACTCCCGAGGATGTTGAGTTTCTTTTTGGTTAGGTTATATACCGATACGCTAGAAAATGCAAGCGATTACGGTGTAGTAACCATCATTTTTGCTTGCCTTGTATTTATGAATGTGGTACTTTCTTATGGTATGGAAACCTCTTTTTTCAGGTTCTATAATTCCGAGAAAGACAAACAAAGCGTGGTTCAGACCTCGAGTATCTCTATCTTTTGGTCTTCCGTCGGATTTCTGATACTAGCCTTGCTTTTTAGGAATACTATCGCTGAACTCAACGGTATTGAACTACAATACGTTACCTATGGTATTTGGATTTTGGCACTCGATGCACTGGTTGTAATTCCGTTTTCAAAACTCAGAATTGACCAACGACCGCTACTGTATGCTGGAATTAAAGTAGGAAACACAGCTATCACGCTGTTGCTCAACATCTTCTTCTTACTTTTTCTACCCGAAATCGTACGATCTAATCCTGATTCTGTCTTTAGTCTAATCTATATTGAAGGTTTTCAGATAGGTTATATTTTTGTTTCAAATCTGATTGCCAGCTTGTTGACGCTGATTTATTTCTTGCCACTGTACCTAAAAATAAAATGGACTTTCGATAAAGCACTTTGGAGGCGTATGATGAAATACAGCTTGCCGATTTTGGTGGCTGGAATTGCCTTTGCCATCAACGAACACTTCGATAAAATACTCTTAGAATGGATTCTGCCTGAGAATATCGCCAAACATGAAGTAGGTGTTTATGGTGCTTGCTATAAGCTCGGACTCTTTATGGTACTTTTTGCTACGGCTTTCCGTTTGGGGATTGAGCCCTTTTTCTTTAGTTATGCCGACAACGAAAATGCACCTAAAACTTATGCCGCCATCACCAAGTATTTTGTGATTTTTGGTTCTTTGATATTGCTTAGCGTCATTGTCTTTGCCGATGTTCTCAAAAGAATACTTATAAATGCCGATTATTGGGAGGCGATGAAGGTGGTGCCGTTGATCATCCTCGCCAACTTCTTTTTGGGTATTTACCACAACCTCTCTATTTGGTACAAACTCACAGACAGAACCAAAATGGGTGCTTACATTTCGATTATAGGCGCTGTATTGACTCTTGTCCTTAACTTCGCACTGATACCCAAGTACTCATATATGGGCTCAGCTATAGCTACGCTTGTTGCCTATGGCGCAATGATGTCAATCTCTTATTTCTTAGGCAGAAAGTATTATTTCATTCCGTATGACATCAAGAAAATTGGTGCTTATCTGGGGAGCTCTATACTTTTTTCAGGAATTTACTTCTATTACTTCAGAGAAATTTATAGCATCGGAATTGGGCTTATACTACTTTTTGCACTGCTGATCTATTATTTAGAGAAAGATACTTTAAAAACCATTTTAAAACGAAAACATGCAAATTAACATCATCAACAAATCAGGACATCCTTTACCAAAATACGAAACCACCGCTTCAGCGGGAATGGATCTCAGAGCGAGTATTTCTGAGTCAATATTACTCAAGCCCTTAGAACGAACCCTTGTAAAAACAGGACTTTTCATCGAACTTCCTTTAGGCTACGAAGCACAAGTAAGACCTCGAAGTGGTCTAGCACTGAAAAAAGGAATTTCCGTTTTGAACTCTCCCGGAACCATAGATGCGGATTATAGAGGCGAAATTGGCGTGATACTGATCAACTTGTCTAATGAAGATTTTGTAATCGAAAACGGTGAACGCATTGCTCAGATGGTTATTGCTAAACACGAACAAGCGCAACTTATCGAAGTAAACGAACTTTCAGAAACTACAAGAGGCGCTGGTGGTTTTGGCAGTACAGGTGTTTAAAAAAATTAGATAATTCCCATTATACTCTCCGTAGGCCTTCCGATAACGGCTTTATTTCCGTTGACGACTATGGGTCTTTCGACCAGTTTTGGGTGCTTGACCATGGCGTTGATAATTTCTGCGTCATTCAAATTTTTTCCTTTATAGTGCTCTAGCCAAATGGCTTCCTTTTGCCTTACAAGCTCCAAAGGCTTGATATCTAACTTCTTAATCAACGTCTCTAGTTCTTCGAAGCTCAGCGGATTTTCTAGGTATAGTACAGTTTTGAAGTCTTTTCCGGACTGTTGGAGCAGCTTGATTCCTTCTCTGGATTTGCTACATCTTGGGTTGTGATAAATAGTGATCATAATCGTGAGTTTATTTTACAAATTTACTTAAATTGCAAGATTAAACAGTAGAAATTATGTTTTATATCAAGCAAGCACTTAAGGGTAGAAATGATTGGTGGAGGGTTCTTATCGTTGCCGGTCCTATCCTACTGCTATTCTCTTTCAACTTTATAATGTTTTTACTTCTCACACCAGAGCAGATGGCCGAACTGATCAAAAGCACTGCTATATTTGAAGACAAAAACTTAAACCTAATTGCCAACCTACTACCATTTGTTTTTTTACTCGGGTTTTTATTTATATTCTTTTACCTATTTCATCAACGGAGCCTTGTCAGCCTCACTACTGCTCGCAATAAAATAGATTTCAAAAGGATTTTCTTGTCCTTTTTTATGGTGGTTATCATTCAGATAGCCTACTTTATGATCTCTTATATAATCGATAGCTCTGATCTGATTTGGAATTTCGACCTGTCAAAATTCGCTCTTTTAGTGGTTATCTGTCTGATAATGTTGCCTATACAGATTGGTTTTGAAGAGTACTTCTTCAGAGGCTACTTAATGCAACAAATCGGGATAAAAACCAAAAGCATTTGGATCCCGTTAATCATTACCTCGGTTCTATTCGGGCTGGTGCACAGTGCCAATCCGGAAGTATCAGAATTAGGTTTTAAGATGATGATTTTCTATATCGGAACGGGATTGTTTATGGGAATTATGACTTTGCTGGATGAGGGTCTCGAACTTGCCTTGGGCTTCCATTTTGCCAACAACTTCCTAGCTGCAACCTTGATTACATCTGAGTTCTCTGCACTTCAGACAGATGCTATCTTTACTTTTTCTGGAGAGGCAAATACGGCTTCTATGTTCAACGAGACCATGATTACTATGCTAATTACCTATCCGTTAATTTTGCTACTCTTTAGCAAATTATACCAATGGAATTGGCAGAAACTACTGAAAAAACCAAACTAAAACCAACCTTGCTATGATATCCTACAAAAACGTACACAACCATTTTCGGATAAATGGGCAGTATTTCACCAAAAACGATATGCTCCGACTGGGTTCAGAGTTTATCAAAGACGGCAATCATTTTGAGAGGTCTTTTGGGCTTTTTGTATTGGATTGGTTTGACAAAAGCGATAAGATAAGCCTGAGAACCTCTGGAACTACCGGAGAACCCAAGGAAATACAAGTTCAAAAACAAGCAATGGTCGATTCTGCTCTAGCCACTGGTGATTTTTTTGGATTACACCCCAAAGACAAAGCACTTTGTTGCCTACCGATTGATTTTATAGCCGGAAAGATGATGATCGTAAGGGCTTTTATTCTAGGTTTAGATATGAGTTTCGTAGCGCCTACTGCCTATCCGCTTGAGAATATCAGAAACGAGTATGTTTTTTGTGCGATGACCCCGATGCAAGTTGAGAACTCAATTGAACAATTGCAGTATATCAAAAAACTCATTATTGGCGGTGCAAAACTTCCTGCTACACTTGAAGACAAATTATTAAAACGCGGTATAGATGCATACGAAACCTATGCTTCTACCGAAACACTCACCCATATTGCCGCACGAAAAGTTGAAGAAGAAAACTTCAAACTACTACCGAATATTTCTATCGCAGTAGATGACAGAGGTTGTTTAGTAATCGATGCACCGCGCATTTCAGCTCAAAAAATTGTCACTAATGATTTGGTTGACATAAAATCTGAAACCGAATTTAATTGGGTAGGCAGAATTGATAATGTGGTAAACAGTGGAGGTATTAAGCTTTTTCCTGAGAAAATAGAGTCGCGTTTAAACGGTAAGATTCCACATCGTTATTTTGTAGGCGGTGTTGCTGATACTCTTTTGGGAGAAAAGTTAGTTTTGCTCATAGAAGCACCTAAATATGAAGTTCCTACAGATATATTTGAGGATTTAGACCAATACGAAAAACCTAAAAACATCCTTTTTATAGAGAAATTCTCTGAAACTGAAAACGGTAAAATTAGACGCAGAGAAATTCTCAATAACCTTTAATCATCACAAGGATTAGAGATTCATTCTCGCTTTTGAAGCCACGGTGATTGGGTCAAACATTCCTTTTTGGTATTTTAGATAGCCTGCAATACCTATCATTGCAGCGTTATCCGTAGTGTATTCAAATTTAGGTATAAAGGTCTTCCAACCCAACTCAACCTCAGCTTGTTTTAGCGCTAAACGAATGCCTGAATTAGCCGACACACCACCTCCTATGGCGATTTGGTTTATGCCGGTTTCGGCAACTGCTTTTTTGAGCTTATCCATTATAATATCTATAATAATATGCTGGATAGAAGCACAGATATCATTTAGGTTTTCTTGGACAAACGCTGGATTTTCTTTTAGCTTGCGCTGAACGAAATACATAATCTGAGTTTTCAACCCGCTAAAGCTAAAGTTCAAGCCGTCTATTTTAGGACGAGTAAAGGTATATATAGGCTTGCCGAGTTGAGCATATTTATCAATTAGCGGCCCGCCTGGATAAGGAAGCCCTAGAATTTTTGCACTTTTGTCAAAAGCCTCTCCTACTGCATCATCTGTAGTTTCGCCAATCACTTGCATCTCAAAATGGTCAGTGACTTTAATGATTTGTGTATGTCCTCCGCTAATGGTCATCGCTAGAAACGGAAACTCAGGTTTGGCTGTGTTTTCTTCGTCTATAAAATGTGCTAAGATATGTCCTTGCATATGATTTATTCCGATGAGCGGAATATCTAGTGCTAAACTGAGTGATTTGGCAAAACTAGCCCCAACTAAAAGCGAACCCATCAGTCCTGGACCTTGGGTAAAAGCAATAGCTGAGAGTTGTTCTTTAGAAAGGCCTGCTTTTTGTAAGGCTTGGTGCACAACAGGGATAATATTTTTCTCGTGTGCTCTTGAGGCAAGCTCAGGCACAACTCCCCCATATTGCTGGTGAATGCTTTGGTTAGCAACCACATTTGACAACACGCTATCATTGCGAAGCACTGCAGCCGATGTATCGTCACATGAAGATTCTATTGCTAGCAAATAAACGGGGGCTTTATCCATAAAATACAAGGAAATTTGAATTATCTTTGGCAAAATTAAACATTTTAATAGTATCAAAAAATTTAGAAAAATAATAGTTCGTTTTTTGGTGGGAATTATTCTCTTAATTTTACTTTTAGGGATACTTCTCACGCTTCCTCCTGTGCAAACTTTTGTGGGTGGAATCGTAACCAAAGAACTAAGAAAGTCCACTGGAGTTGATATCAACGTCGAGAAAGTGGCTATTTCTATATTTGGAGGTGTTAAACTGCGCGAAGTCTTGATTCGCGATCATCATCAGGACACGATGATCTATGCTAAGAGCATACAGACTAAAATTATCGGCAAAGCAAGACTACTCGATGGAGATCTGATTTTCGGCGACCTCAACGCCAAAGAACTTGTTTTCCATATGAAGACCTACAAAGGCGAAGACAATTCAAATATCGATGTTTTTGTTGATCAATTGGATAATGGCAAGCCATCCTCAGGCATTCCGTTTATTATGAAAGTTCGAAATCTAAAAGTAGCCAACGGACATTTTAGAATCGAAAACCAAAATTCTATTAACCCAATAAGCGTTGACTTCACCCAGCTTAATGCTGATTTAGACAACTTCTCTATTTATGGAGACGTCATTACTGCCGATGTGAATATGTTCTCGATTCAGGATCACAGAGGCATCTTTGTCGAAAACCTCAGCGGAAAAGCCAAGTACTCGAATACGGAGCTATTCCTGAAAGACTTAGTTGCGACTACCAAAGAAAAATCTCATCTTGTCGGTAATGTGGTGATGACTTATGGCAAAGGAGATATGTCTGCTTTTACCGACAAAGTAATGATTACGGCTAATTTTGAACAAGGAAGCAAACTCTCTAGCAGTGATGTCTTTTTCTTTTATCCCGAGGTTATCAGAGGGAAAGTATTTGATTTTAGGGCACAGGTCAGCGGAACACTAAATGACTTTACTGCCAACAACTTATTTCTAGAAGACGAAGAAACACTGCTAAACGGAAACTTAAACTTTAAGAATATTACTGATTCTGAAAGGGATTTCTCTATCTCTGGAGATATAACTGAGTTGTCCTCCTCTGGAAAACAAATCAAAAATCTGTTGCCAAATATTCTCAGTAAACTTCCTGATGAGCTGGACAATCTAGGCAAAACTAGCATAGTTGGGAAGATGTATTTAGACAGGCATACATTGGATATACAATCGAATATTACGACTGCTATCGGAAATGCTACAACAGACATAGTGCTAGGCAACCTTGCTGGCGAAGGCGAAATCACTTACAGAGGAAGAATAACTACACAAAGATTTAACCTCGGACGTTTTCTGAAACAGAAATCACTAGGTCCGATAACGGCAAACTTGGTTGTGAACGGCGAGGGATTCACCGAAAAAACAGTACGGTCAACTATCAATGGAACTATATCCTCATTTTATTTCACAGGTTATAATTATAAAAAAATACTCGTTAGCGCAGACCTTAAACAACCCTATTTCAGAGCTGAAGTGCACGTAGATGACGACAACGCAAAGTTCTCTTTTGATGGGCTCCTTGACTTGTCTAAAAAAGTAATGCGCTATGAGCTAGAAGCCCAAGTGGACTATGCTGATCTGAATGTAATTAACCTAGTAGAGCGAGATGAAGTATCTGTGTTGAAAGGTAATGCAAAGTTTAATGGAGAAGGAAATTCTCTCGACGAGTTAAGCGGTGAGCTAAACCTTTCGAGGAGTTCGTATCAAAACCAAAATGACACCTATTACTTTGAGGATTTCCAAATTATTTCAGCATTCGAAGATGATAACGTACACGTGATTAGCATCGACTCTCCTGATATCATCGAAGGAAAACTAATCGGTAGGTTTAGTTATGATGACTTACCTGAGATCTTTGAGAATGCATTAGGGACACTTTATACGAACTATTCTCCGCATAAGATCAAAGAAAATCAATTCCTAAAGTTTGATTTTTCAGTTTATAACAAAATTATTGAAGTGTTTTATCCAAGTATTTCTTTGGGTAGAAATACCTTTATTAAAGGGAATATCAATCCTGACGATGAAATATTCAAACTAAACTTCGTCACACCATCTTTGAATATTGGTAACAACAAAGTCAGTAGGCTAAATTTGCAGGTGGACAACAAAAACCCGCTATTTAACGCTTTCATTGAGATGGATAGCCTAAGAACGAAGCACTACAAAATTGCAGACTTCGGGATGATTAACGTCAAACACAACGACACTTTATACTTCAGAACAGAGTTTAAAGGCGGCAACAAAAGCAGGGATTTCTATAACCTGAATATGTATTATACAATTAATCAGGAGAAAAACTCTGTCATCGGTTTTCAGAAATCAGAGCTAAATTTCAAAGATTATTTGTGGCATATCAACCCAGATAATGATCAAGAGAACAAAATTGTTTTTCATAAATCTATAGATAATTTCACCTTTGATGCGATAAAGATTGTGCACGATGACCAACTAATCAAGTTAATGGGAGTATCAAAAGGTGAAGACTACAAAGATATCGACCTGACCTTTAAGGATGTAGATCTATCAAAGATTACGCCTGATATAGAGAACCTTAGCTTAGATGGTTTGCTCAACGGGAATGTTCATTTCAGTCAAGAGAAAAATATCTTTAACCCCGTTGCCTCTATCGAGATTATGAACTTCGCTATCAACGAGATCGCCTTAGGTGATTTTATGGCAGATATACAAGGCGACGAAGACCTCAAGAAGTTCGGGATAAATGCTTATTTATATAAGGATTCAGAAACTGTATTTGCTGCAGAAGGAGATTTAGAGGTGGTCAACAAAGAGACAAATGCAAATTTTGACATACGAATGAATGGCTTTAACATCAAGCCTTTCAGCAGTTTTGGCGGAGATATCATCTCCAATATTAGAGGTCTTGCTACGGGAAGAGCTACAGTGATTGGAAGCCTAAGCAATCCTGAAATCAACGGACGAATCTTCCTT
>CAZRCB010000044.1:8003-14500 GCA_964598455.1 uncultured Flavobacterium sp. | reverse complement strand
CATAGATTCAACCAATAAATGCAACAGCATTAAAAATAACCAAAGGATATGTTTAAAAACTATCCTTTGGTTGGCGAAAAAAAATCACCTTATTTTGTGGTTACGACACTACAAAAAGTATGGGACACTTAACGCTTGAACAAAGATACAAAATTGAGACTTATAAAAGTTTTGGAAAAGGAATAACAGAGATTGCCGATTATCTTGGTCGAGATAAATCTGTGATTTCATGAGAAATTAAAAGAAATTCCGATGGTAGAAGCGGTTTATATAAAGCTGATTTGGCACATCGAAAAACAATGCAACGGCATCAAAAGAAGCCCAAAAACTGTCTGTTTACACAAGAAGTCGAAGCTAATGTATTACACTATTTAGAACAAGATTTTAGCCCAGAACAGATCGTTGGAAGAGCTGCGTTAGAATGTAAAAAAATGGTTTCTCACGAACGTATATATCAATACATCTAGTCGGATAAACGAGCAGGAGGAAAATTATACAAACACTTGAGAACCAAAGGTAAAAAGTATCGTAAAAGAGGTAGTTCAAAAGACAATAGAGGGTTGATAACCAACAGAATAGACATAAGTGAGCGTCCTGAAATTGTTGATAGAAAAGAGCGAATTGGAGATTTAGAAATCGACTTAGTGATTGGAAAAGATCACAATGGAGCACTTTTAACAATCAATGACAGAGCTACAGGATTGCTCTTTATGGGTAAGGTTGAAACGAAAGAATCAATCGCTATAGAAACTAAAACTATGGAACTTTTAAAGGATTGGAAGCCGCTGTTACATACTATTACCTCTGATAATGGAAAAGAGTTTGCCAATCATCAACAAGTCGCAGAAAAACTCGGAATAGATTATTATTTTGCAAAGCCATACCACAGTTGGGAAAGAGGAGCTAATGAGAATTTGAATGGACTCGTTAGGCAATATTTTCCAAAAAAGACTAATTTTGAAAATATAACCCAAAAACAAATCGATAGAGTAATAGATATATTAAACAACAGACCACGAAAAAGATTTGGTTTTAAAACGCCCAATGAAGTTTTCGCTCAAAAACTAAACGAAAACTTAGAAGTTGCATTTATAACTTGAATCCACCCTATAATAAAACAGATACCCATCACATTGCTAAACAAGCCTCAGAAATAGTTAAGGAGTTAAGCTATAAAAACAGAACAGCTGCAATCCTCGAAATGAAAGAGGCTGTAAGTTCTGGCAATGTTTTGACTGACTTACAAGAGATTTATCAGGCAGCTATTGATGGTCGAGGAGACTTACTTTTGGTTCATACAAACTATGCACAACCCGTAATTATGACCGGTGAACCAAGTTTTGATATAGCAACGGACAGCACTAAACCAGGAGTAATTGATGACATCACCAGTACCATCGCTTGGGATGTGTTGTCTAAAAACGGAAGGGTATTCTTTACAGCACAAGAAGAGATTAAGGAACTCGGGAAAATAGTGCTGAAAACAAGATATTAAACATTCATTTTATCAGCAGTTGTCCATCAACTGCTGATTTTTTTTGCGCTTAAATCTTTTGCTATAGACAATTATGTCATTTCTGATTATGGATTTGTTTCATAACAATAAGCGTTTTTTTTGACTATAAACAAGTCGGAAAGTTGTGCTGTGAATAGCAACTTTTTTTATTCTGTTTTTTAGTAATAGGTATTTGTGTGTAAGTCGCTGTTATTTATGCGGTTAAGTCTGTTGAAGCTGTTTGGTGTTGTGTAAAATTACCTCAATTAACATTTTATTTTACAATAAATGTATTGGTTTTAAGTTATCCTTTTTATAAGTTTGCGAAGCATAAAAAATCAAAAACTTTCTGAAATTCAAAGAATTACAACCATGAGGTCTTCAAAAAGAATATTTTCAGCAGCCGTTTTAACACTGTCTTTTAGTTGGGCTTTTGCTCAAAAACAGATCGAACAAAAGACCGAGTTAACGCCGTTGGACTCTATAAAAATGCTATTCGTCAAGAATGAAAAACTAGCTAAATTAGATAGAATGTGGGTGCAAGAACTCACCAACGAGGAGCTGTCAGAGGATATGTTCGCAGATATCGAGATGTTGAGCGAATTGCAAGAAGTAGAACTAGAACTTTCTACAGATTTACTCAAAGAACGACTAAAACTCTTAGACGAAAAATCACCCTTTCATATAGAATATAACCCTTCGCTGGAGAACACCATTAAGCTGATGCTCAAAAACAGAAAGAGATCAATGGGAAGGCTTATGGCGTTGTCGGAGTATTA
This sequence comes from uncultured Flavobacterium sp., assembly GCA_964598455.1. Taxonomy (GTDB): domain Bacteria; phylum Bacteroidota; class Bacteroidia; order Flavobacteriales; family Flavobacteriaceae; genus Flavobacterium. Next base: position 12,226 of record CAZRCB010000044.1, on the reverse strand, counting down.
TTTCCCATTGTTTGAAGAAAAATTAGCTCAATACAAGATTCCTTTAGAACTAAAATATCTAGCAATCGTTGAGTCTGCTCTAAATCCTAGAGCTGTCTCTAGAATGGGCGCTTCCGGTTTGTGGCAATTTATGCTGCCAACTGGTAGGATGTATGACCTGAAGGTGGACTCGTATGTTGACGAACGCTATGACCCTATCAAGTCAACTGAGGCGGCTTGTAAGTATCTATCGATGCTTCACGAGATGTACAACGATTGGGATTTAGCTCTTGCAGCCTACAACGCAGGACCTGGAAACGTCAATAAGGCAATCAGACGCTCGAATGGCTACAGAAATTATTGGAATATCAGAAAGTTTCTGCCTAGAGAAACTCAGGGCTATGTGCCAGCATTTGTCGCAACTATGTATCTGTTTGAATTTCATAAAGAACACAACATCACAGCCAAAAAAGCACCTGTAAAGCGCGTGGAAACAGATACGATTCATCTTAAAAGAAAAATGACTTTTGAGCAAATTGCTGAATTGGTTGATGTGACAGTAGAGGATGTTCGCTTTATGAATCCCGCCTACAAACTAGACGTAATCCCGTATTCATCAGAAAACCCTAACTACGTTAGGCTGCCGTTTGATAGGGTCGGACTATTCGTAGCTAATGAAGATAAAATCTATGCCTATATAGACATCGAAAACAGCAAGAAAGAAAAGGTACTTCCGTACAAAGAAGAAGCTGTGGCTGCATCCAATACTAGTAAATCTAGATTTCATCTTATCAGAAGAGGCGAAAACCTAGGAAGTATAGCCAAAAAATATGGCGTATCTGTTTCCAATCTCAAGAAATGGAATAATATAGCAGGTTCAACTATCCAAGCAGGTAAAAAACTAAAAATAATGTAATCATAGCACACTTTTTGATAAACTCCGTTATTATTGAATGTTTATGAAAAAGTTAGTCCTATTGTCATTTGTTTTGTTGGCTTTATCCTCTTGTAAAGATAATGACTTTGCCCTTGAACCTGCTATTGGAAGCACCAATCAACTTACGGTAATCATCGAAGATGCACTTTGGAACGGAGAGATAGGCGATACACTGCGCAAGAAATTAGCTAAATCAATCAACGGTTTGCCGCAAGAAGAACCGCTCTTTAGTTTAATTCAACACAGAGATAGGACAGGAGAGGATCATTTTTGTAGAAACAGAAATATTCTAATTGTCGAGAAATCTACAGAAGAAATTTTTGAAGTGCGCAATAATGACTTTGCACTGAATCAAAGTGTGATTTACCTCTCAGGCAAAAATATTCCACAGATTATTGCCCTTATAGAAGATAAGTCAGATTCGATAATCAATACCATCAAAAATTTTGAGATTTATCAGACCCAGAAAGGTTTTCAGCTAGCAGCACTTGATAACAAAAAGATTATAGAACACTTCAGTATTAGCCTAAATATCCCCAACAAATACCGTTATATTTCAGAAAGTGATAACTTTTTGTGGCTCAAAAGAGAGAGTCAAAACGGAAGTAGTAATCTCTTGATCTATCAGACCGATTATTTCGACTCAAATATTCCAACAGATAACATCCGCAGAATTATCAGTGTTCGCGATTCTATTGGCATGCAGCATATACATTCGCAAGAAGGAAGTGGAGATGCCTATATGCAAACCGAAGAGTCCTATGCACCCTATTTTACACCCATAAATATTGCGGGCGTCAAAGGCTATCAAACCAAAGGCACTTGGGAACTCAAAGATGTTTTTATGTCAGGCCCATTTGTAAATTATACCTTGCTCGACAAAAAAAATAACAGAAATATTGTCATCGAAGGCTTTATCTATGCCCCTTCATCTTCAAAAAGAGATATGATGCACGAATTAGAGGCAATTATACAATCCGTAGTATTTAATTAATGGAAATAAATTGGAGCGCAAAAGCATTTGACGAATTGAGCCTAAGCGAGTTGTACAAAATACTCAGGCTTAGGGAACAAGTCTTTATTTTAGAACAAGAATGTGCGTATGATGACCTAGATAACAAGGATCAGAAAGCCATACACCTGATGGGTAGTGTCAATAATACAATTGTAGCCTATGCACGACTTTTCAGACCTGGTGATTATTTAGACCATGCGTCAATTGGGCGCGTGCTAGTGGACAAAGACTATAGAAAGCATTCCTTCGGCAGAGAGCTGATGCGAAAAAGTATTGAAGAGATACAGAATAGATTTTACGAACAGGTAATTACAATCTCTGCGCAATGTTACTTAATAGAGTTTTACGAGCAACTAGGATTTAGGGTCTCTAGCGAGCCCTACCTCGAAGATGATATCCCGCATATCTCGATGACTAGGAAGGGTGCGGATTCATAAAATATAGGTTTTAATAAATTGCGCTTTAGAATCTCAGTCAACTTTAGTTATTTGTTGGGAGTTTTATTTTTGTCAATCAGTTTTTTACATTTACTTTTGCCGAATTAATTATGTAATTTTTTAGGTTGAATCTAGGTATCTATTTCAAAGAATTTTCTAGGAATATTCAGCTTGCCTACCCAATTATTTTGGGGATGGTAGGGCACACCCTTATCGCCATCGTGGATAACGTTATGGTCGGAAAGCTCGGTGCTGCAGAATTGGCTGCAGTGTCGCTAGGGAATAGTTTTGTGTTTGTTGCGATGTCTGTCGGAATCGGATTCTCGACTGCAATCACGTCTATTGTTGCCCAGAATGACGCTAGGAAAGACACAGAGGGTGTACGCAGTGCTTTTCATCACGGACTTATTCTATGTTCGATGATTGGATTTTCGCTTTTTGCGATACTATATTTATTCAAACCGCTGATGAGTTATATGGGACAGCCTGATGAGGTAGTCAAGCTCGCGGCTCCGTTTGTGGATATAGTTGCTTTTTCTCTTATCGGAGTAATGATTTTTCAAGGCTACAAACAGTTTGCAGACGGAATGTCAAAGACAAAATACTCGATGTATGCGATTATTGTAGCGAATATTGTACACTTTCCGATCAACTTATGTTTGATATATGGTTTTTGGATCTTCCCGGAAATGGGTGTCTTAGGCGCGGCTGTCGGAACTTTAGTCTCGAGAGCCATTATGGTCATAATGATGCATTATACACTGCGCAAAGACAAAGAACTCAGACAGTATTTTGACGGATTTAGCCTTAAGAATTTACAGCGTAGCCTTATAAAAAAGATTATCGATATTGGGCTTCCTTCGGCTATGATTATGTTTTTCGAAGTATTGCTTTTCACTTCAGCCGTATGGCTCACAGGGAATATCGGGAAAACATCGCAGGCTGCTAATCAGATTGCCTTGAGTCTTGCGTCGCTAACCTTTATGTTCGCCTCGGGATTGTCGGTTACGGCAATGATTCGCGTCGGAAATCAGAAAGGCCTCGAGCGTTATGAGTACCTCAAAACAGTAGCGCGTTCGATACTATTACTTGGGTTTTTCTTAGAAGTTGGGTTTGCTCTAATATTTATTATCTTGCATAAGGTTTTGCCCTTGGTATTCTTAGAGATGAACAATCCGGAGAAATTTGTCGAAAATGCAGAAGTCATCGTCATTGCCTCTAGGCTTTTGATCATTGCTGCATTGTTTCAGATCTCTGATGGGATACAAGCGATTATTCTCGGAGCACTCAGAGGTTTACAAGACGTAAAAATTCCAGCAGTAATCACCTTTTTCTCCTATTGGATAGTTGGGTTTCCGACCTGTGTTTATTTAGGATTATATACGGATTTGGGTGCTGTAGGTGTATGGATAGGGCTGCTTCTAGGATTAACAGTTGCAGGAATAATGCTCTATCTTAGATTCGAAAAGCTTACAAACAAACTGATACTTAAAAAGAACCTAGTGCAGACACCACAACCGTCATCACCACTAGAACAATTACCAGAATTATGATACTACCTAAATTTGTACTGGCTGACAACACTGATTTCCCTGAGGATATCTACGTTATCCACCTTGATTTCCCGAGATTTATTATAAATCTCAAAGACGATGAAGTAGAATTCCTCGAGGAACTTGACCCTTCAGAAGAAGAGGAAATTACCAACGCGATGGAAGAACTTATCGAAGAAGCAGGGCTTTTTTACGACAGAGAAGTCAAGCGATATGAAGAATAAGAATAGTCGATTGTATGTTATTTTGAGTTTTAATTAAGTTACTTCTTTGTAGCTTTGTTTTTTTTTTGATTTCGGATG